>JBHHVC010000037.1:0-17607 GCA_046754125.1 Candidatus Zixiibacteriota bacterium | reverse complement strand
ATTCTGCGAGCCTCGCAACAAGGCAATCTCAAAATCATGCTGCCGATGGTCAGCGACGTATCAGAAATTCTCAGGGCCCGCAAACTCATTTCGCAGGTCAAACTGCAACTGCGACGGGAGGGTATACAGTTTGACACTGACATAGCAGTGGGCATTATGGTGGAAGTGCCGTCGATCGCGATTACTGCGCAATTCGCGGCGACCAAGGTAGACTTTATGTCGATCGGAACGAACGACCTGACTCAATACACGCTTGCCGTCGACCGTGTAAACAACCGAGTGGCCGGTTTGTACAGCGCGTTGCATCCGTCGGTGCTGAGCATGATAAAGATGACAATCGATGCTGGTCGAGCGCGGAACATCCCGGTATCGATTTGTGGAGAAATCGCTGGCGACCTTCAGGCTGCGCCGCTGTTTATAGGAATGGGAGTACAGATGCTCTCGGTCAGTCCAAACAAGATCTTTGATCTTTGCAGAACGATCAAGACAATAGACTCCAAGGTTGCGCGTCATTTGGCAGCCTCGGTCTTGTCGTGCGGATCACTTCGCGATGCGACACGAATCGTTCAATCATTTCGAACTACACAGCGCGAGGAGAGACGATACAGATGAGGGTTTCACTATGTCTATTTTGAATGATGTCGACAAAATCCGCTCTATCGATCCGGAAAATATGTACAACCGGGTTTTTGATTTTCCAGAACATATTGCCGAGGCCTTGCAAATAGGCAAGCGCTGGAAACTGGATATTTCCGCTTTTACCGACGTTCGCAATGTCGTCGTTATCGGTATGGGCGGTTCTGCGATTGGTGGCGACTTGGTGCGCAGCTACTTAAACTCGGCCCTTATGGTCCCGTTTCAGATTTGCAGAAACTATTCTCTGCCGGAATTCGTCGACGATGAAACGCTGGTGATCGCGTCATCTTATAGCGGCAATACCGAGGAAACGCTCTCAGCTCTGGACGATGCCATTGCCCGCAAAGCGATGATCGCCGCGATTTCCACTGGAGGGATGCTGGAAGAGGTATGCAAACTCAATGACATACCGATGGCCGCAATTCCGGGCGGAATGCAACCTCGCGCGGCTTTAGCTTATTCGTTCGTTCCCCTTCTGGTGTTTCTCGAACAGGTAGGCCTGATCAAGGGTGTGAAATCGGAGCTATCAAAGCTCTCCGATTTGATTGGCAAGCATCGCGAACAGCTCAGCGAAGATGTCCCTTTAGAAACCAACGGAGCAAAGACTCTTGCCACACAGCTGCACGGGAAGATCCCAATCATCTATGGCGGCCCGACGCTGACCGACGTAATAGCGGTGCGTTGGAAGGGCCAGATTTGCGAAAACGCGAAGAACCTCTCATTCGCTAACCAGTTCCCGGAGTTCAACCATAATGAACTGGTCGGATGGTCGGAAACGATCGAGCCATTCAAGCAGTATCTCTGTGTTGTTATGTTGCGCGATGGTAACGATCACCCCAAGGTAGCTCGCCGAATTGACATTGTGAAAGGGCTGATCGAAAGGCTCGGTGTCGACGTGATCGAAGTGCGGTCTGGCGGAGTGGGAGTTCTGGAACGGCTGTGCCAGCTCATTCAGTTGGGTGACTTTATGTCATACTATCTGGCCGTGCTCAACCAGGTCGACCCCAGCCCGGTGCATGTCATACAGGAACTGAAGGCTGCCTTGATAGAGAAGACACCTGCTTAGATTGGCGGGTTGGAAGGCGATCGCGGCCGTAGTATTGCGATGACCCCACAGTGGTTTCGGGTTTCGGTCTCGAGTCCGGTCTATTCCCCGAAGTCTATCCAGTCGGTGTTGCGGGCTGTGATGCGATATATCAGTCCACTGGCCCTGAGCAGGAGGTATGTAACTGATAACAGGGCCAGTCCTCCAAGAACAAAGGCCAGCAGGTAGTACCATCGGATATTTCGCATCTTACGTCGCTCCCTTTCAGTCTCGATCAGATACAATCCGTTGTCGGACAATTCCAGAGAATACGTTACTTAATAACAGGTTACCGTGCCGGTTGACAAGCAGATTGTACGGAAATGGCTACATCGGTCGCTTGCGCACAAAAAAAGGCCATCCGCGCTCCCCTCAAGCGCGGACGGCAAACCACCAAAGAGAAAAGAACAATTCCAAGCACTCGCTGCAGTGCTCGGGAGCAAAAATGACAATCGATTTAATAGCAATGTGCGTGCCGCAGATAGGATCTTAGCCGGATTGGACGTAGTAAGCTTTCTTTACACAACGACTTAAGGAAAGCGGCGCGATTCAACATGTCTCGCAGTTACGGTCCTATTCGTATGAACATACGAGCATACACAGAGAAAAAAAGAGGCAAGTGCCCGAAATCCGGGCACTTACCTCCAACCAGTGAGTTTGTTGAAGAATCGTGGCAATTCACGAATCGCGATCTGGGCTCGTTTCTCCGAATTTCGGATCAGTCCCTAACCCTTAGGCCGGACCGAAGAATCTCCGGGAGCATTGAGCAGTAATCAACGGCGGGCCACAACGCCTAGCATTTTGAACTAGTCCACCGTCCGATCGTCGCCATCCGTTTTAGCTCGGCACACCTCCTTGCGCAGCTATTCCGTACCTCTTCAGTTTTGTACGAACTGTCGCCTCGTGGATACCGAGGATACGAGCGGCTTCGGATTTGTTGCCGTTAGCCGACAGCAGCGCCTCAACCAGCATCTGGCGCTCGAATTGCTCCAGGCGCTGAAACAGCGAGCCGTTGTCGGACCGCTCATCCGGCGCCTCAAAGATGGCATGTGCCAACTCTACCAGATCGCCCTCGGAAGCCATGTCGACCATGACCTTGAGTCGCCGGACCTTGTTGTGCAACTCGCGGATATTTCCCGGCCAGTCACACTCAACAAACCGACGAACCAACTCAACCGGGAGTTGGTCATTGGACTCGACAAGACCGAGTTGCTGCGCGAACAAGTCAAGCAACAGGGGTATGTCTTCCTTGCGCTGGCGCAGCGGCGGCAGATCGAATGTGAGTCCACTCAGTCGATAATACAAATCCCGCCTGAATCGACCCGCATTCACCTCCCCCACCAGATTGCAGTTGGTGGCGGCAATCAACTTGACGTCTATCGGAATCGTCTGAGTCGTGCCCAGTGGAGTAACTACCCGCTGCTCGAGGACGCCAAGGAGTTTCGCCTGTAGTGGTGCGGGCATATCACCTATCTCATCGAGAAACAGAACTCCTTTGTCTGCTGCCGCAAATCGACCTTTCTTATTGCTGTCAGCACCGGTAAAAGCACCCTTGCGGTAGCCAAAAAGCTCTGATTCGAGCAATGCCTCAGGCACCGACGCGCAGTTAATAGCTACCATCGGTCCATCTGGCCTAACCAGCGAATGGTAGTATCTGGCAAGGTGGTCCTTGCCGACACCGGTCTCGCCGGTTAGCAGTATAGGGAGGTTTGACTGGCCGACAACCGGCAGTTGCTCCTTGAAGCGAACAATAGACGGACAATTGGTCAGGTAGTCAATTGCCGGGGTAATCTCGGTTACACGCGAACATGCACTGGATATTGCATCCAGTCGACCGGGGTAGTCGATAGATGAGATAGCATGTTGAATCTCTGCGCACCGTTGTGGCATACCGTGAGTTCTGTAGTATTCCTCAGCTCGAAAGAGATAGGTCAACCTCTGACGAGCCTGAAACAC
The DNA here is from genome assembly GCA_046754125.1 of Candidatus Zixiibacteriota bacterium. Classification (GTDB taxonomy): domain Bacteria; phylum Zixibacteria; class MSB-5A5; order GN15; family FEB-12; genus JBHHVC01. Next base: position 13,931 of record JBHHVC010000037.1, on the reverse strand, counting down.
TTCCGACATTCCGGCAGCAGCCAGCGTGTCGGCTTTCTCGAAACGTACGCGTGCATCATCGCACAAGTCAATAGCGAGCACAAAGAGCCGACGACCTTCTTCATGGCTGCCGGTTGCGGCCGCAATCACCGCGTTGAGCTTGCACAGGGCGGCCAACTCAACCTTGTTTTCGGCCTTCTTCATAATGGCGGTTGCCCTGGCCACCAGTCGCTCGGCCTGACGATATTGCGATTGCCGTACTTTCAACTCGGCCATATGACGTTCGATGCGAGCTTCAAGTGTGCTATCGTTCGCGATTGAATGGGCCAGTTTCCTGGCCTCACCAAGAGCGAGTTCAGAATCGTCGAAACGACCATCGCGGTACAGCAACTCGCCGCGATAGGCCATACAGATTGACAGATCGCGTTCTGCGCCGAGGTCGCCCAGAATGGACTCGGCCTCGTTCAGAGCTGTCTCTGCCTCGGTGTATTCACCCTGCTGTACCAGAACGTACCCGAGTGACATCAGCGCCCTCGCCTGTTCGAGCCGATCTCCCAGCCTTGTCGAAAGGTCTATGTTGATTCTAATGTGCTTTTGTGCTTTCGCGAAGTTGCCGGTAAACGTATGGATGCGCCCGATATTGCCCATCATATACGCCAGCATTTTCGGATCGTCGAGATCGCGAGCGATCACAACGGCATCCAGTAGAATCGACAAAGCATTGCTGAACTGGTTTTGCTTGAATAACAGTCCGCCCAGTTGGTTCAGAGCCCGGCTCTGGCCTTCCGGTCGGTCGTTGCGACGGAATATGGATTCTGCGTCTCGCAGGGCCTTCTCCGCCTCCTTAAGTTCTCCCATGTCGCGCAATACGGTGCCCAGGGTCAGAAATACCTCGGCCAATTCCGGCGTGTCGCCGTCTGCGGCCAGCAGGTTTTGCGCCATTCGGGCACACTTCAGAGCAACAGAGCAAGAACCAACAGAGACGTAGGCCCGGGCTACCTGGCTGAGGATAACCCCGCTGTAGCCGCTGCCGGAACGATTCAACTCCTCGCGGTTGTCCTCGTAGAAGCTGATCACGCCGGCAAAGTCCTGCTTTTCCATGAGTCCGGTCAAGTAGTGCCGAACGGAAAGCAGAAACTCAGTGCCTGCATTTGTTGTTAGTTTCACTCTCAGTTTCCTCTGTGTGCGGTGTGGGGTTGAACCGGCTCCTGCCCGGTGGTCGGCTCTTCGGTTGTGGGCGTAACGATAGTAGGATGTCGATCGCCCGATAGCGTATGGAAAGTGAATCCTTGTCCAAGAAGTCCAAAGCTCTTGTTGAAGAGCAGCTTCAACACTTCAACTTCGATAGTGAAGTAGCCACTTAGTTGCGTATCCCGGCCGGTTTCAGGTACTTCGCCCTGGGATAGACTTTGGTCATCGCCCTCTTCGTCGCCACCCCAAGGGTGATCGTCACCGGTCCATCTGTCCACAGACTGTTTCCCAAATGGCGTACTGCGAGCCGTTGCATCGGTGCAACAGATGCCGATCAGGAAGGCCACCAACAAAGTGGCCATGATTACCACGCGTTTCATAATAACACTCCTGGTTTTGAGTTGTAACGGTCTATCGTGTTCAACGCACCTCGCTGCGTGAGAGGTTGCTGTCAGGGCGGTGGGGCTGTTTGTCAGTTATCTCCCTCACCGATAAACATAGTCACATGAGTTGATTGTGTCAACAACTTATTGCTGCCGGTCACGTTATCAATCTGAGCAGCATCGTTGGCTCGTGCCCCCTTCGTACACATCAAATGCCTTTCACTAAGGTGACCGATAGGATGCATCTCGTGCAGGAAACATCCGATACGGGCGACTTCACCAGATATCGTGAACGGTCAAGGCAGGCGTAGCAAGCGAACAATCGAACAACAGGAAAAATGTTCCGGCTTCGCTCTTGTCAGCGTCAATAGATAATCTTGTTGATTGCATTAGATGACAAAGCGATCTTCATCTTGTTATTGGCGCATACCAAAGGAGGTCAGGTGGAACCGGGTGTGACACTGATAGTTTCGTTCATTGTATACAGCCTTGCCATCGTCGGAGTCGGGCTTTGGTCTACTAGACTAAGAAAAAGTACTGCTGATGACTTTATTTTGGCCAACCGTGAACTTGGCCCGTGGGCCTCGTCGTTATCGGCGTCGGCCTCTGCCGAATCCGGTTGGGTAATGCTTGGATTGGTGGGTGAGGCATATGTTGACGGCGTCGCGGCTTTCTGGATTCTTCCGGGAATCCTGGTTGGATATCTTTTCAACTGGTTTGTGATAGCCGACAAGCTGCGGCAATCGTCTGCGCAAAGCGGGGCAGCGACTCTGCCACAGTATATCCTACATCGCTTTGGCGCCAAATCAGTGGCTCTACGACTGATTCCGGCAGCGATTATCATTTTGGCCATGCTCGGATATGTGGCTGCGCAGATGAACGCAGCCGGCAAAGCGTTCGAGGCCACTTTTTCTCTGCCATATGGTTGGGGCGTGCTTGCGGGCGCAGTCATAATACTGGCCTACACTGTCACCGGAGGGTTCCGGGCAATATGCTGGACTGATATTATACAGGCACTATTCATGGTTGTCGCCTTGATTGGAATGCCATTGATCACACTGTCCCACCTTGGAGGATACTCCGGTTTCTTGTCGAAAGCGTCGCAGATTGATCCGCAAATGCTCACTCTTACTGGAGGCAGAGCAGGAATTGCCATGCTTGGTTTCGTAATCGGAATGCTCGGAATCGGGCTTGGCTACCCGGGCCAGCCGCATATTCTGGCTCGGTTCATGGCGGCCAGGGATTCCAGCGCTATTCGGCGAGGGGGAGTGATCGCGCTGTTTTGGATGGTTTTGGTCTATTCGGGCGCAGTCTTTTTCGGTTTGTTTGCTAAAGTGCACTTCGGGCTGCTGGCCGATCCTGAGCAGGCCCTGCCTCTAGCTGTAAACGAGTTTCTCCCTCCCATTCTGGGCGGACTGGTAGTGGCGGCAATTGTGGCGGCAATTTGTTCGACCGCTGATTCACAGTTGATGGTTGTATCGTCAACTATTTCGCGCGATATTCTGCCATGGCTTCGCAAGAGATATAGAGGCGACCATAGCGACGCCATAACATTTTCGCGTCGCACTGACCAGATTGTGTTGGTGGCGCTGGCTGTAGTTTCCATCCTGTTTGCCGCGAGTGAAAACCGAGTGATCTTCGAATTTGTACTGTATGCCTGGTCCGTTATGGGAGCCGCTTTCGGGCCTGTGCTGATCCTGGGGCTATTGTGGCGAAAAACGAACAAAGCCGGTGCCATTACCGGAATGCTGACAGGCTTGATTGTCACAATTGTCTGGCGCAATATCCCGGCGCTCAAGTCAATGCTGTACGAACTCATCCCAGCCTTTGTCCTCGCCTTGCTTGCTACATGGCTGATATCGCTGACGATACCAAACAGCGACAAGGCAGTGTAGACCGCAGGCATGGCTGTACGTATTAGGAAATTAATCCTGCTGTTTGCTGGAAGTGCGGTCGTTGCTGCGATTGCAATTGTGATTTGGTTTAGCATTTTGTACCGGCTTTCGTTACCCGAGGTGAGCGGGACGATCGAGGTAGACGGTGTCAAAAAGCCGGTGGAAATAACTTTCGACAGTATGGGAATCGGGCAGGTCTGGGCGAATAGCGCCGTCGACGGATACTTCGGTGTTGGCTGGCTTCATGCCTCTGACCGGCTGTTTCAAATGGAGCTAATACGCCGTCTGGCCTATGGCCGACTGTCGGAACTACTTGGAACGGTGACCATCAGCGAGGATCGCCGCCAGCGAATAATCGGCCATGTTCGCATGGCACAAGAGGCTGCACCGCGTTTGGATTATGTCACACGGAGCCGATTGCAGGCGTACTGCAACGGCATCAACGCCTATCAGCAGCTTTGCCGCGCGATGCCTTTTGAGTTCTATATTCTCCAGATACCGGTCGAGCCATGGACTGTCGAAAACTGCCTTGCCGTCCTGAGTTTTCAGACATGGTTTTCTGATGCGCTGCAAAACCGGGACAAGTTCTTTCTGCACCTTGAGCAGAAAATGGGAACGGCCAAGGCGCAAACACTTCTAGCCGACTATCCAGAGTGGGCACCTGTCACTACTCCCGAGACGAGTCTTATCGGCCAACTCCTTCCAGCCCCACGCCGACACCAGGATAGTGCTCTTCCGCTCGAACGCGCTGGTTCCGATAAACAAGTCAGCAAAGGCTGCTCGCCTGTGGTCGCGATCTTACGAAGACGCTATGGACCAGCAATCGCCAAGAGTTTGTTCAGCGGTCAATCTACACCGCTATTAATGACGGCTTCGTCGAATGCCTGGGTTGTCTCACCTGATAAGTCGAGCAGCGGCCGCGCTGTTCTATGCTGCGACCCACATCTGGAAGTGAGCCGCCTACCCCAGTTCTGGTACTTTGCGGGGCTTCACACAGTAGAGGATTCGCTTGATGTGGTCGGTATTACTCTGCCGGGGCTGCCGTTTCCGGTTATGGGCCACAATGATAAGGCAGCCTGGGCATTTACCGCTGGTGGAGTTGACATAACCGACTTTTACCGGGAGAAGCTCAACCCCGACGATAGTATGCAGTATCTTACGCCCGATGGCTGGGTGTCGTGTACTGTAATCTTCGACACGCTCATGGCCGCAGATTCACTTGTAGCCCTGACAATCCTGGAAACTCGCCACGGTCCTATTGTGATAGACAATGATAGTCTGGGCGGAGTCTACTCGCTTCGCTGGGCTGGTTTCGACACCGATCTGGCCGAGGCAGCCGCTTCCGCCCTTCGACTGGCCTCTGTCGGATCGTTCGATCAGTTTCGCTCTATTGTTACGAACCTTGGAGCACTCGATGCCAACTGGATGTATGCCGACAGCAGCGGCAGTATTGGCTACCAGCTTGGTACTCCCGTTCCTGTCAGGCCAGCTGGGGCGGACAATTTCCCTGTGCCGGGCTGGACCGACGACTGGGAGTGGGAAGGCTATCTTCCGCTGGATCAGACCCCGCACGCGGTAAACCCGGAACGCGGATGGCTGGCCAACTCAAACAGTGCACCATCCAGAACTGTTGCGGGCAATTATGCCGCCGACCGGATTCTAAGCATCACCGAGTTGCTATCATCGAAGCGGGAGCTTTCGGTGGTTGATTTACAGGGTTTTCAGCTTGATCGTACCGATCGTTACCTGCTGCGGTGGCGAGACACTATGGCAGTCATGCTGGATTCTATTGGAGATGCACCTTGGGCAGACAGGATGCGCCAGTGGGACGGGTCGACATCGGCGGAATCTCGTCCGGCTGCGCTCGCCAACATATTTCTTTCTCAACTGACCAAGCTGACCTTTGAAGACGAGTTGGGCGAGTTGACACCCCAGGTGCGCAAGCTATGGCTGGATCGGACATACTACTCAGAACATGAAAACTGGTTTGACGATATCGGCACCGCTGGCCTGGTAGAAAGTCGCTGGGACATGTCGCTAAGGGCAATGACAGTGGCTGTTCCGCTGGTAGGAGATCGAAAATGGGGGGACATTCTCAGCTTACGTATGCGCCACCCTATGGCCGCAGTTCCGTTTTTGGGAAGCCTGCTTGGTTTGGAGCGCGGCCCCTGGCGCAGGGGGGGAACAGCCGGGACGCTGAACGCATCGTTTTTCAAAGAGACCGAGCCCGATCGTTTTGAGACGTTTGTCGCTCCCAGTTTTCGCATGGTGGTTGACTTTTCTGACATCAATGGCGCTACCGTCGTATTGCCGGCCGGCAATTCCGGAAACCCGGCCTCGGAGCATTTCTTTGACTTCTATGATTTGTGGGCAAGCGGTGGCCGCTGGAATGTGCCGATCGGCAGGGAGGCGGTCTATTTGAGAAAATCGAGTCTGCTTACCCTGACTCCCTGACCCTTCAAGCCAGCCTGTTTTGGCCTAGCCTGTTCAATGCTGAACTGTCGATGATTGGCAGGTCAAGCTTGAATGCGGTTGCGCCGGAGGCGTGAAGTGTCGTATAGTTAAGGTCTATGCACGACGAGATCATAGGACATTTTCGAGTAATCAAGCAGATTGGCGCCGGCGGGATGGCCAAAGTGTACCTGGCTGAGCACAAGGACGTGCATAATCTCCGGGTTGTTCTCAAAGTCCTGAGCGATCCTAACCTCGCCGAGCGATTCAAACAGGAAGCTGACAAACTGGCCCTGCTCGACGGTCATCCCAATATCTGCCAGATCAAGGGCTTCTTCAATCATGGCGACGATTTTGTGATCACGATGGAGTATGTCGAAGGGGTCACAATCGATGAACAGATGCGCCCGGACAAGAAGTATTCGGCAGAAGAGGCGATCGATGTGGCGGTGAGTGTGCTCAAGACACTCGAATCCGCGCATGACAAGGGAATCAGCCACAGAGATATAAAGCCGAGTAATCTTATGGTCGATTCGAAGAACAATCGAATCAAGATCATTGACTTTGGTCTAGCCCGTGGTGAGAGCGACCCGCATCTGACTCGTGCCGGCGCTGCCTGCGGCACACCGACCTATATGGCGCCGGAACAGTTTACCCCTTCTGAGGAGACCGACTACAAGCTAGTGGACCTGTATGCAACCGGCACCAGCCTCTTCTATATGCTTACTCATTCCCTGCCGTTTGAGGGAGACAATGACTATGTGATTCGCGATGCCAAGCTGTTTTCGGAGCCGATCAAGCCGCGTTCGATAAATTCGAGCATTCCTGCCGAGTTGGAAAAGGTGATCCTGAAATCGCTGGAAAAGGAGCCCTCAAAACGTTACCAGACCGCTCGGGAAATGTGGATGGCACTGGAGAATGCAAAAGATTCTATCAGCCAGCCGGAAAGTACCAGAATCATCCAGGTCAAAGGGTTGGAGAATGGCGGCGGAAAACGGAGGAGGCTTCCTGCAAAGCCACTTATTCTGGCAGCAGCCACACTCGCCATTGTGTTTTTGGCATGGGTATTTTGGCCCTCGTTCGAACCATCACAGCCCGGCCTGATTGCCCCGGTTCTCATAGAGCCACCAAGTGGAGATACGCTTGAAGTGACGGAGACACGTGATACTATTGCGTTTATGTGGAAGCAATCACAGCGCAGCGATGTCCGGTACACCTTCCAGATATCACGTAAGAAGGATTTTTCCGAGGCGACACAGGTTTTGCGGACTACACAGCCAACAGTGAGAATCCCGGCTGAGGACCTTGCGAGCGGAAGGTATTTCTGGCGTGTACAATCGGCTGATCTGGAGCGAAATGTAGGTGACTTTTCTCCCCCCAACACACTTGAACTGGTTGTTTTGGTCGCTGCGACGCCAACCGGAACGATAGCGATCAGGTCTAATCTACAGGCTATCATACGGATAGACGGTGATGTTTTCGGAGAAAATGCGACAACAGCCCGGGCGGCTGTAGACACGGGAACCCATCGCATCCGACTGGAGAACCCACAATCGACTGAGGGCGTAATTAATGACCAAGTGCGGGTTGGAGACGGCGAGACGGTCAGCCGCAGCTACAGATTCACCCTCCCTACACAGCCGGAGACGGTTTCCTCACCGACAAAGACCGGGACCTTGGTAATCGGCTCGAACCCTCTCAACGCGTGGATTTTCATTGATAACAAGCCCACACACCAGCAGGCGCCGCACACCTTTGAGGATGTGACGGCTGGGCAACACAGGGTTTCTCTGATTTGGAAAGATGATCGGGCAGCCGCCGATGGCGAAAATCGGAAAGATACTACCGCGACAGTTATTGCCGGGGACAGGGTTGTTGTTAAGCTGACGAGGCCTGAATAATACTTGTGTCCGTTCGCGGGTCTACATATACTTTTATTCGACGCGGTTAATTGGGCCAATACGGAGGGAAATATTATGAGACCATTCTCGCGATCTTTTTTTGTGCCGGGTGTTGTAGTTGCGGCGGCTGTTGTGTTGATCGTGTGCCCCTCTCGGGCTCAGGACAGCACCAGCGTAGCCGATCAGCTTACAAATGCCTTAAACCTGTACAACAATGTCAAGCTGGATGAAGCTCAGGCTCTGGCCAGTGACATTTTGCAAAGAGCTGACCTGGATGCGAGGGACAGCATTGGTGTTTTGTCTGTGTTGTCTGCGGTTGCATTCGCCCAGGGAGAAAAGCATATGAGCGAGGCATTCGGTTATCTAAAACAGATAGCTGATGTCGACCCCTGCCTGTTGCATCTTCCTGACAGGCTGTGGAATGAGCGACTGCGGCAAAAATGGTTTGAGCTGGCCAGCTCTGTTGACGCTATCACATGTAGCGAGGAAACAACCAGCGGAATCAAGACCATTGCCATAATGCAGTTCGACAACTTTTCCATCGGTGAATACCAGGAAAAGCTGGGACTTCTGTCAAAAGGACTTGCTGATTTCTTTGAACACGATTTTGGCAAGATCAGTGACTTGAGAGTGGTTGAGCGCGATCGCATCGACTATGTGCTTAAGGAGCATGAGCTTGTGAAATCCGGGGCTATCGATCGGGCAACCGCAGTTAAGGCCGGTAAGATTCTTGGGGCTCAGCTGATGGTATTCGGCTCTATAACACAAATTGACAAGAAGAGTGCCCGCATGATTGTTCGAGCGGTAAATGTGGAAACGTCGGAGATTGTCGCTTCGGTCGACAAAGAAGGCAAGCCCAATTTCGCAAAAATGGAGCGGGAACTGGTAGGCGACCTAGCCAAGAAGCTCGACATCACATTCGGTGATGACATCAAGAATATAATCGAAGCCAGCGGCACGGAATCGATGGATGCGATGGAATTCTATTCCATGGGCGTTGACTACGCCGATAAGTTCGATTTTGCAAATGCCTATAAGTTCTTCAAGAAGGCATACGAGGTCGACGGCAAGCTTGAGGAAGCCAAGCGCCGTATGGATATATATTATCCGATTGTTGGATAGAGGGACTGAAAAGGCACGGGGAGAGCTATGAAAAAACTGGTTACGCTGTTGTTCTTGCTGCTGATCCTCCTACTTGGCGGATGCTCGCAGTCGCTCTATACACAGGGCAGAAAACTGGTTGCGCAGGAGCAGTACAGAAGTGCGGTTGATCTCTTCTACGAGGAACTAAAACTTCACCCCGACAATTCCCAGGCTTGGCGTGAACTGGGATTTGCCTACTATAAGAACGGAAACCTCGTCAAAGCAGAGGATGCCCTGCAACAGGCGGGGGCAATCCGGTGGGATGCAAGAACCCATTTGTACCTCGGATTTGTATACGAAAAAACCAGCGATGTAGGTAAGGCTCTCGATGCCTACGGCGCAGCCCTCACGTTGAGCCCACAAGGTCGCACACATACGATTATTAACTCCCGAATCCTGGCTCTTAAGCGCAAACAGATTGAGATTGAGGCGCGGCGCGTTATTGCCAATGAACGGTCGATAGACACCGACACAATTCCGTCCAACACAGTGGCAGTAGTGAGTTTTGACGGTTCGCGCCTGTCGCTCTCGATGCAGCCCATCGCGCTGGGCCTTGCCGAGTTTGTCGCAGCCGATCTGGCCAAGGTTGCGTCGCTTACGGTTGTCGAGCGGATGCAAGTGGAGGCGGTTCTCAAGGAGTTGAAGCTCGGTGAGTCCGGAAATCTTGACCCGTCTTCGGCCCCTAAAGCTGGAAGGCTGTTTGGAAGCAGGCGAGTGATTACCGGATCGGTATGGGAACTCGGAGAGTCGAGCATGAGACTTGACGGGGCAATAGTCGATGTAGTCGATTCAGCTACCACCGTTACTGATGCCACTGAAGGTGCCATGAAGAGAGTATTCGAAGTGGAGAAAGAGTTTGTTTTCCAGATTCTCGACAGCCTGGGGATAAAACTGACCGATGCGGAACGACGCGCTATCCGGGAAGTACCGACTGATTCGTACCTGGCCTTTCTTGCATATAGCCGAGGACTCAGTTTTGTCGACAACGGCATGTATGTCGAGGCGCAGGAACAATTTGGTGAGGCTATTGCGCATGACCCCGGCTTTGGGGAAGCGCAGGTCGAACTGCAAACGCTTAACTCTACGGATCCAACTCTGATAGACGCACCGCTCGACCAGTTTGTCGATATCGCCGGTGGCGCAATGGGTGGGGGTGATGGCGACGGCGGATCGGGGCAGGACCTGTCGACAATTGCTGTCAACAACGGCTTTACAGGTACCGGTGCCGACCAGTCACCCGACGAACCGCCGCTTTCAAGGGGCAGTGTATCGGTGAAAGTGAGCTTCGATGACTAGACAAATTCGCGTAACTATTGCTGTCGCAGCCGCTCTTTGCTGTGCAATGCCCTATCCGGCGTGGGCACAGATCGTCGAAGGAGAGTCGCTATTCGGACGACCTCAGGTCATTTATAGTTACTGGAAGCTTACTGATTCCGCCGGCACCGAAACCAAGATGACACAGACAACGGCTCCCTTTGTTGCAATGGTTCCTCTTAGGGACAATCTCGAGGCGAGACTGTTTGTCGTTGGGGCATCCAGTAACTATAAGACAGCCAGCGATGATGTCAGCCTGTCCGGTTTGGGCGACCTGCGCATTCAGTTGAACCGATCTCTTTCTGAGGACCACATTCTTGTCAGCTTTGGCGTCAATCTGCCCACCGGCAAGAAGAAGCTGGACTTTGATAAGTTTGGTAACGTTATAGAACAACTGTCGCGGAACTTCCTGAGGTTTCCGCTCCGACGATATGGAGAGGGCTTGGGCTTCAACCTTCTGATTGGGGGAACCACGCCACTGGGAAACGCCCAGGCAAACGGGTCGGTTGCCTACCAGATGATCGGCGAATACGAACCATATGACGGACTGGGCGACTACAATCCGGGCGACCGCATTTCAGCATCGGCAGGGCTTAGCAAGCGGCAGGGATCGCTTCGCTGGCGAGCTGATGTCACCGCAACTACCTATGTCGACGACAAGGTCGACGGTGCAAAGGTGTTCAGGCAGGCCGGACAGTTCGACATTCGCCTGAACGCAACGCGCATCTCGACCAGCGAGCAGTTCAGTATTGGGGCCTTTGCCCGTTTTGTATCGCGTGGGCGCAACAAGATTTATGACGCAGCTACTGAGGAGATTCGCGATCAACTCCAACTGTTTGGAGATGAACTTACGGTTTCAGGCAGATTGTGGTGGCTCTTGTCACCTAAATTGTCGGCGACGCCGACGGTGGAGTACCGTCGCATAGGAGCGGACGAAGATTTGCTGGATGAATCATCGGTAGTAGGGTTAGGCGGTAGTCTCGGCCTGACGGCCTCAGAGGAGGTCAGTTTTGCAGTCAGAGCGATGTATTACAGCGGTGATGCGGACGGCGGAAGTATTGACCTGACAGGTTTGCAGGCGGGCCTTTCGTTGAAGGCGGTGTTTTAGATGAAAACGCAATCATGCTTCGCAAGCAGTGCTCGTTGTCTGACGGTCAGTCTTATCATAGCCGGTTTGGCTGTATTCGGCCTTTTGTTGGGATGCAGCGGTGAGTTGATACGTTCGGACCCGACAGTGTCGGTCACTCTGGTTATGAAATCAGAGTTGTCGCAGTATGCATCTGATGAGGCGGGCGTATTGCTTACTCAATACCAGATCACTGTGAGCGTGCCGGAATCAGGGGACATTGTTGCTTTTGACACACTTACGCTTGACCCACCGTACCTGATCGGGCAACTAGATACAATACCAGCCGGTCTGCCGCTTCGGTTCACCGCCGAAGCGCTCGATGGTCGGGGTACAACAGTTTATAGCGGCGATACGATAACATCGGTCGGCGGCAACGGTGATGATACTTTGAGCATTCATATGCTGCCGGCGGTCCCGATGCTTCGGCTGGCCCCCCGTTACGTGTTTTCTCCCGTTGGGCAACAGTTTACTTTGCAGGTAGAGGCTCACAATCTGACCGATCTTTTTGGTATTGCCTGTCAGATCGACTTTGAGAATTCGTCAATGAATTCAGTGACTGCTGACTATCTAGTGGTCGACTCGGCGGTTGGTGGACAGCTGTTGGTTTTCGATACGGTCATAGTCAATCAAACTTTTCCCCCGACTTCCACCTGGTCAATTTCTGTAACACGGGCCGGTCAGGGAAGTGGGCTACTGGTGGACAGCTCCGGAAATGGCTCTCTTATGACTCTGTATTTTACGGCGGGCGACACCCCGTCTTCAGGGCTCTTGAACCTGACTGTCACGGACCTGACTGTACTTAACAATCCAAACTTTCCGCTGTCATCGGTCTATTCCGACGGTTGCTTCTATTTCACAGGTTCGCAAGCACCCTAGCGATCGACTTTAGTGCATTCCGCAAGCATTGCTACCGGCCAGCAATCTACTTGATGAGCATCATTTTTCGAGCGGCTGTTTCGTCCCCGGCCGACAAGCGATAGAAATAGATGCCGCTGGCCACATCGATCCCGGCTGCATTTCTCCCGTCCCACCGCGCCTGATGGTCACCCGGTTGTAGAAAGCGGTCCACAAGAACCGAGACAGTTTGACCCAGTGCGTTGACAACGCTGATTCTAACCTTGGCACTTCGATAGAGGGTGAAGCGAATCACCGTGGAAGCATTGAATGGATTGGGGTAGTTCTGGTCGAGTGAAAACATTATTGGCAATTGCGGCGGAGAAGAGTTGCTCTGAAGTGTCTGGAATTGATACACGTGTACCGATCCTCCATCCGATGTCGCCAACATCCGGCTGTTTGCCGCGATAATATGGCCTGGCCTTCCTCCCCAGGCCAGCAACTCCGGCATAGCGCTGTCCAGACTGAAGATACCAGCTCCGTCCGGACCGATCGTGTACATTCTGTTACCATCGATGTCAATGTCAAGAACCCCAATGGGCAGCGTCTGCGCGTCTTCTATGCTCGGCGCAGACGGGTTGTCAAGATTGATGACAAACAATTCGTCATGCACAAACAGCATCAGGCGATCATTCGCCCAGGTCATTGCCTGAGCGCGCCCCGGCAGATTAATCGCCGACCTCAATTCTGTGGTGAAGTCTGAGTGTACTTCCATTACGAACAATTGACTCTTGCTTGTGGAAACAAGCAGCAGTGAATCGTGCATTAGCGCGGATTCAATCCGGCCAACGAAGTTCCACGTTGCTGCATGCTCAATTCTGGACGAATCGTCAATCGTATACATATTAATATCGAAGCCGCCAATAATCAGAAACGGCCAAAGAGTACCTAATGGTCGGGGAACGAACTGAATTCGCTGCACTCCGGAAGTGTCTACAGAAAAAGACCGTTCCAGAAAGAAGGAATCAGGGTCGGTTGCCTTGAGCACCACAACCACTCGATTCAAATCTGCATAGTAGGCAAACAGCGTATCGCCGTTGCGATCCAGCGCCGAAGCCCCGTGCATGGAACCAAACATAGTGTATTCAGGTTCAGGGAAGCCTTCACTTTCGGGGGCAAACACGTCTATGGGATTGGCCCCGCCCGAAGTCAGCAGCAGATCGTCTGCCAACAGCAGATCTTCAATCGAACCTGAACGGTGTAAGGCCTGAATGCCGCTGTCGAAATCATGAATATCGAACAAAGTCACCCCACCGTCGCTGTCGGGCAGCAGGAGTTTTTCACGAATTCCAACAGTGACGATCTCCCCGCGAAAACCCTGCCCAGTCAATTCAACTAGTGTGCGATCGTCGTGGTCGGCCAGCGAAATGACTTCGGCAAAACGGAAGGATACAAGTACCAGCACGGAATCGAGCAGGAATGATCTTTGCGGTGCCCTGCTGCCGACTACGGTGTCGATAACGCCTGATCCGACATGTCCGAACTCTCCCAACAGCAGGGTATCTCTGCCCAGGGTCAGGGCAAACATTCCCGCATGGTGAGAGAATGATGTAGTGACTCTCGGCACGAAGAGGTAGTCAAGGAATTGTCCGAAGCCCGGTGCGCTGAGATCATAGCGCAAGACGCCGTTGTATTGGTCGAGCGCGTATAG
>JBHHVC010000036.1:0-17700 GCA_046754125.1 Candidatus Zixiibacteriota bacterium | reverse complement strand
GGCCAAAGTCAACGACAACGTATGATCAAGGAGAATGTCATGGTATCGATTTCCTCATTATGGCTTCCTATTCTTCTCTCGGCGGTGTTTGTGTTTGCTGCAAGCTCCGTCATTCACATGCTGTTTAAGTATCACCGAACAGACTTTGGCAAGGTGCCGAACGAAGGTGAAGTCATGGACGCACTGCGCAAAGCGGGTGTCGCTCCCGGCGATTATGTATTTCCATTTTGTGGTAGCCCGAAAACCATGAATTCACCGGAGTTCATAGAAAAGTCAACAAAGGGACCTGTGGGTTTTATGACGGTGATGGAAAGCGGTCCGCCATCAATGAGCAGCAGCCTGATTATGTGGTTTTTCTACTGCGTCGTGGTTGGCATTTTTGCTGCATATATAACGGGCCGGGCTCTTGGTCCTGAATCGCACTATCTGACAGTATTTCGTTTTGTCGGAGCTACTGCCTTTATTGGTTACTCTTTGGCTCTTTTGCAGAACTCGATTTGGTACAAACGCTCATGGATAGCCACCTTCAAGTCGATGTTTGACGGGCTCATATACGCTTCGTTGACGGCTGGAACATTCGGATGGTTGTGGTCTGTCTGATCGACCGGTGAGTGTCTTTATATCCAGGTGGACATGTAAACCGACAATGAGTGCCCGTGTTTCAAAGCGGCGGTTCTAATCCTTGACAGGGGCAGATAAACGAGTATACTATCCCGCGCTGATTGCGACGACCCCATCGTCTAGTGGTTAGGACACCGCCCTTTCACGGCGGCAGCACGGGTTCGACTCCCGTTGGGGTCGCCAAATTTGATTTTTCGGCGTTCATTCCCCCTAAGACATTGAAAATTATGGAAGTTGCGGCGGTTCCAAAGGATTCGTTGAAGTACGTTATTCCGCGTGGAAAAGTGAAGCTTTGGAATCATTGCTGATAGTCAAGACTCGCGTTTGCCCACAACGAGTGATTCGATCATAATATACTGACAGATACGCGTAACAGCCTTGTCTTCTCTTGCGCATCTTTTCGTGTAGAGAATCGTTCATAGTGAATCAGATCGGTCTTCCAAGTAAATCCTGCAAAAGCCACCTGACAGCGACGGTTGCCGATGATCGGACTCGATCCTTTGCTTTCAGTAGTGATATAGTGCGGCAGTTATGCGGTCGGTCTTGAGTGGAGCGCGTTATAGCTTTCGTCTAAGGCAAGCAGCTTCTTCTCAGCTCGTTTACGATCCTCAGAATCCAAAACTGTTTTTCTGACGCGAATTGACTTGGGAGTCACTTCAACCAGTTCATCATCTCTGATCCACTCCATTGCCTGTTCCAGTGTCATCTTGCGGGGGGTATCAAGCTTGACACCGATATCTTTTGTAGACGACCGATGGTTAGTCAAGTTTTTCCGTTTGGTTGGGTTGCAGGTCATATCCTTGTTGCGGGAGTTTTCGCCAACAATTTGTCCGCTATATATTCTCTCCGTCGGTTCGACAAAAATAACCGACCGCTCTTGAAGTCCTTCCAAAGCATAGGCGGTGGCAGGGCCTGTTTCAATACTGACTACAGAGCCTCTGTTTCTCGACACAATATCTCCGCGCCATGCGCCATAGCCGGTAAATCGGGAGGCCATGATTCCTAAACCGCGAGTATCGGTCAAGAACTCCGACCTGTATCCGATCAATCCTCGAGTCGGTATTACAAATTCGATACGAATAACATTAGTACCGGCGTTTTCAACTGAGGTCAATTCACCTTTTCGTTTGGCAAGTTTTTCGATGACGATTCCTTGATATTCTTCGGGAACATCTATAATGAGTTGTTCTACAGGTTCCAGCAGATTACCGTTGTCATCGAGATGCGTGATCACTTCCGGACGGGAGATACAGAACTCAAGTCCTTCACGACGCATTTCTTCTATCAGGATAGCCAAATGGAGTTCTCCCCGTCCTGAGACTTTCACGCCATCAGCGCGTCCTATATCTTCCATACGTAGAGCAACATTCACACGCAATTCTCTTTCGAGCCGTTCCTTTAGCTGGCGGAGCATAATCGCCGTACCGTCCTGGCCAGAAAAAGGTCCGTTATTCACTATGAAGAACATTGAAAGGGTAGGTTCTTCGATTTCAAGAGGTTTCAATGCTTCGCCAGTATCTTCGTTTTTGGAGAAAGTGTCGCCGATACCAATTTCGGGAGGCCCGGCTATCCAGACAATATCGCCGGCAGAGACTTCATCGGTCTCAACCCGAGTCAGGCCGCGAGTAATCCACATATGGACACCCTTTGCCTTTGAACAAGATTCCAACACCCAACCTTTGTCCGGAGATAGCGGGTCGTTCAGCTTTGTTACCATGCGTGTGAAGGTATCGCCTTTTGTTAGCGTACCTCGAAGAACCCGTCCACAGCCGATTTGACCGATATAATCATTCCAATCAAGAGAGCTGACTTGCATGAGGAAATCTCCATCCGGATCGACCTGAGGATGAGGGACTTCATCAACGATGGTTTGAAAGAGAGCTTCCATTCCCTTGTGCTCTTGTCCGTTCAGATCATTAACAAACCATCCGTCAAGGCCGGTGCCATAGAGTACCGGAAAATGAGCCTGTTCATCGGTGGCACCCAATTCTATAAAGAGATCAAATGTCCTATTCAGGGCGTAGTCGGGGCGGGCATTCGGACGGTCAACTTTGTTGACCACAACGATCGGGCGAAGTCCGAGCTTCAGGGCTCGCATGAGCACATAGCGGGTTTGAGGCATCGGTCCTTCGTTGGCATCAACCAGCAGCAGAACAGAATCGACCATGGAAAGTACCCGTTCAACCTCACCTGAGAAATCAGCGTGGCCGGGGGTATCTATGATATTGATCAGGTAATCATTCCACGATACAGTACAGTGCTTTGAGCGAATGGTGATGCCGCGTTCACGCTCGAGCACATTATTATCCATGAGCCGTTCGGCGACATCCTGATTATCTCGGAATGTCTGGGTCGCCTTAAACACAGAATCTATCAGAGTCGTTTTACCGTGATCGATATGGGCGACAATGGCCAGATTCCGAATATGCGTGATATCTATCATAATTCAATTCACCTTCCACAGGCAGAACCATCTGCAAGGTACCATATTTCACCTAAATCTACTGATTAAACTTTCAGGGAATAATCACGCAGAAAGAACCCGACTATTATAGGGATTTATCCTATTTTGTCAATGGACATTTTTCATTTGGCAAATACCTGGCAGAACCCCATAGTGGCTCCGGGGTTGTGCCGGCCTGAATCAGTCGGTGACCAATCCGGGACCCGCCTTTTCGAGCGTTTGCGTCATGACAGTCCTTGAAGTGCGCTCCTTATTTGGAACTTGTGTTTGCCAAAGGGCCCGGCTTGGTGTTTGTCAGCCCTGTCTTAGCTTCTGTTCAAGGGCTATTGCTCGTGGAAAGAGGATACTGGACTCCTTGAGGATATGCTGGTGAATATCGAATTCCAATTCAGCCAGTCCGGCCATCAGAGCCTTGTAGGTCGTACAGCCATCCTCCGGCGGTTGATAGCCGTCGGTCAGCGATCTCAAACTGGCCAGTGCATTACCGGCGTTGTTGTGTTCCATTTCCATCACGTTGATAGGAGCGGCCACCTCACCACAGTGGAAATTGGTATCGCCGGTTGAGTCCATCTGACGAATGATCGGAAACAACACCTGTTCCTCTTTGGCAAGGTGTTGAGTCAACTCCGCCGTCAAAGCGTTTAGCGTTGCGGCCACCTTTGGTAATTCGGGATGACGCTCGGAATGAGCGGCGACTACCTTTTCCATCAATTGGTTCAGGCGCGGCAGTTCTTTTTTCAGGTAGGCGTGATGGGTCGTTTCGATATGGTCGGCCAGTTCGGTCAACGAGGCTTTTTGCCAGTCAGTGCTGTCGCTTTCTTTTGTTTCGGTGTCCGAGTTTGACAAAGCGCTAAGTACCTCTTTGGGGTCAATCCCCTTTTCCTGGCAGGCTTGATTGAGGGAGACATGGCCACCACAGCAATAATCAAGACCGTACTGCTCGAACACACGGGACCTGCTGAGTTTCTCTGCTACTATCTGACCGATCGGGACTTCTAAACTGCTTTCTTGCATTTCGTTACTCCTAGTTCCAAATTGTGTGGAAGAGATTAAGAAGACAGACTCGAAAAGTCAATGTTATTATGCAGCTCTTCCGCTTCGAATGCGAGGCAGAATCCCTTGGCGGTCGTGGGGAAGTGGGGTACAGCATATCATGGAAAAGTCGGAACCACAGCGGGTTCAGGCCTGATGTGCCTAATCCGCTTGACAAGAAATACTGATTCTATATGTAAGTACACTAACATAATGACATTTGACAGGTAGACAGGTAGACAGGTAGACAGGTAGAGATGGAGGCGCTCTCGATAAAAGCAATTGAACCAAGTTGTCTGCGTTCCTGCGACACTATTATTGACAGATGCTTTACCGATCCTTTGGGCATTCTGTAATGTTCAGACTGCCCATAAGGATAAGCAGAATTGCATTCGTTAGCGCCCTATCCCTACCTCAGGTAATACAGTGCAGCTCAGACTAACCACAAGTGATGAACAAGCAGCTAAGCGATTCAAGGAGCTGCAATCGGTCAAAGACGTAGCGAACCTACTGGAAGTAGAATGGGATCATCTTAGGTACTACCTGTATATTCTACCTGATTCCAAGGCATACAGGCAATTCGAGATCACCAAATCCACGGGGGGCTGTCGAATTATCATGGCACCACACCCAAGCCTGAAGATTCTCCAACAAAAACTCAATCATGTCTTGCAAATTGTGTACAATATCGAGTCAAAGCCCTCGGTTCATGGTTTTGTAAAAGGCCGGAGTATATTAACGAACGCTAAGATTCATGTAGATAGAAGATGGGTACTGAATCTGGATATCACGAACTTCTTCCCTTCGATCAATTTTGGTAGAGTCAGGGGGATGTTCATGGCAAGACCTCATAACATCCCGCCGTCGTGTTAAATGCAACAAGTCACCAAGACCCATATATCTAAAACATAGGAAAAGTAATCAGGAAGAGTTCTATGTCCGGATGGACAGTAGTAGCAGATCATTGGGGCTAAGTGAAACTACCGAGTACGTGACTGACAGATTCTCTACAACGAGCAACTAACTATGTGTCCGGCCAGATTCCCGGGCGTATCAATTAGCGACAAATCGTCAATCCTGTCGTTCGTCCTCTCGTAACGTGAACTCACCCTACGGACAGGGGGCATAAAACGGCGGGTCGCCGAAAATGTTGTCGACCATCTGTGTCAGGTCAATAATGTCAGCAACACTACCGTCCCCGTTTAGGTCTGCCTCATCAGGGCACCAGAATGCGGGCGGTGGATCGCCGAAAAGGTAATCAACTAGATTTGTCAGGTCGACAATATCAATACTGCCGTCGCCGTTGATATCATCTCGGACACCAATGCAGCAACAGGCATCACCGATGCCATCGCTGTCGTTGTCTTCCTGACCTGGATTTGGCGTAGTCGGGCAGTTGTCGACATCGCCGCAGATGGCATCGGAGTCTATATCGTTGTCAAAATCATTGGGGCAGGTATCGCAGCCGTCGGCTATACCGTCGCCATCGGAATCGGTCAAATCATCTCCGCCGGGACAAACATCGCAACCGTCAGGGACACCATCGAGGTCCGAATCGATGTTGTCATCGAAACCGGCGCAAATATCACAGCCGTCCGGAACACCGTCGCTGTCGGCATCAAGCGCGTCATCGAATCCCGGGCAGGCATCGCAGCCATCAGGAACAGCGTCGCCGTCGCTATCGATAGTGTCGTCAAATCCGTGACAGAGATCGCAAGGATCACCCGACCCGTCGCCGTCGCTATCGAGTTGCGAGCTGTTGGGATCGACGGGGCAGTTGTCGCACAGATCGCCCCAGCCATCAGTGTCGGCATCATCCTGGGAAGGATTGAATGTGGCGACGCAGTTGTCGCAAGCGTCTATTACACCATCGCTGTCGGCATCCGCAGGCACGTAGGCCGGGTCGGGAATCAGGCGCAGAACAAACAGTCTGCCGTCGAGATGGGAGGAATAAACCAGACTGTCGCCGGTGAAGGGGAAAACCCCCCAGCAGTCATCGCCGGGCAGATCGTATACAGCCGCCAACTGGGGGCAACTAGGGACTGAAATATCCCACACCATAACGCCTGAGGTGTAGTGGGACATGTAGACCAGGTCGCCCTGGACGTGGGCGTTGTGGGCCAGTCCGTCCGGTCCGAGAAACTCAGCCACAAGCTGGACATTTGCCAGATCGCTGACATCCCATACTTTGATCGTCTTGCCGTTTGTCTCCTCTGTAGTGATGACATGGCTTCGATCGTCAGTCGGCCAGATATTATGTACGTATCCGCCACTGGTAACAGGAACATTTATCAACAACTGCGGATTCATCTTGTCGGACATGTCGTAGATCGAAAAGAAGGGGAACCAGCCATCGGCTGTGTATGCGGTGTCGTTATGCACGAAGAGATCGTGAATGCCCTGCACACCTGGGCCGAAGCTGTTTACATAGGTCGGATTCTCAGGATTGGACAGGTCAAAGATGTGGATGGCACGGCGAATAGCGTTTTCTCCCTCAACATAGAGAAAGCCTTTTGCCGTATCGATAGCGATATTATGAGAAGAGGTGCTTCCCTGATCGTTGGTGGGAAAGATTCCGACGAGATGCACGCTGTCGGGCAGAAATGACATGTCGATCACTCGAAGGCCGCTGCCGCATTCTGAGACAGCGTAACAGTAGTGTCCCATAGTCTTGACATCCTGCCATAAACAAGCGGAACCACTCACAATGTCGGCAACCTGCATGGTTGACACATTGACAAAAGCAACTCCCAGGTTTGTTCCCATAATGGCATAGCGGGTACCTCCGGGTGAGGAGTAGCCCCAGCAGTCGCTGCCATTGGTTGTGCTGAATGAAAATGTCTGCAGACTGTCAAGTATATAGGGGGTGTCGCCAGGTGTCCGGCTCGCTGCTTGTGCCGAGGGAGCGGGAGGTTGTGGATAGACCTGAGGCACGGTTTCCAGTCGGGGAGTTTCGGTGAACAGGAGACACAAGACAGCAGTTGCTGCTGCCGTAATAGCGATTTGACGGGTAGTACGACTCAGAACAGAAAAGATCATCTATTACCTCGCTGCATTTGCGCGATATCAATTACGGTTATCCACTTACAAAGCAAGTATTCTAGTTCTTATGGCTGGGTAATGATAGTGTTTTCACGTTGAATTGTCAATCCATAATGTCGATGACCTGCCCTGCCGACAGAGTCAAACCGCAAAGGCTTTTCGTAACTGGATCAGGTTCCCGCCGGATTTTAGTCCCAAAAAAAAGACCGAATCTGCCCCGGCCGAGATAGGGTCCTATTCTGGCTCAACAAAGTCCTTGGAGGCTGCCCGCGAGCATATTATTCATCTAATGATGACCAGCACCAACCAAGCCAATTATTCCAAACACGGGACAGCATCGAACTCCTGTGCCAACACGTACAAAGCAAGGAAATGGGTGTCTGCATGAAACAGGCTGTTGTCAAACTATGCGCCACCGGCCTGTATTCCGGATACTTCCCGTTTGCCGCCGGAACTGTCGGTACCGTTCCTGCCTGGCTGATCGCCTTTTATTTGATTAGTGATAATCCATTGCTGATGGCCTCCGCAGCGTCAATCGCATTTGTCGTCTCAGTCTGGGCAGCCACAGAGGCGGAACTGCTGTTTGGTCACGATTCAAAAATGATCGTCAGCGACGAGTGGGCCGGTATGTTCGTTTCGCTCGTTCTCGTCCCCTTTTCGTTGAGCAATTTCCTGATCGCATTCGTGATGTTCCGTTTGTTCGACGTTATTAAGCTACCGCCTGCTTCGCAGGCCGAGCGCCTTCCACGCGGTTGGGGTGTTACCATGGATGACATGGTTGCCGGTGTGCAGGCGAATGTGGCTACACAGTTAATCATACTTGTCATGAATCAGTTTTCCCAGCAACCGGTTGGGGGGTAGTCAGGTGAAGGCTGAAATAGTAACAATCGGCGACGAGTTACTCACCGGGCACACCGTTGATAGCAACGCTACATACATCGCCCGTCGTCTGACCGAAGTCGGCCTTAGTGCCATCCGGATAACCTCTGTCGGTGATTCGGTCGATTCGATGGAAGCAGCCTTTAGAACCGCCTTGAGCGGCGCGGACGTGGTGATAACGACCGGCGGGTTGGGACCGACCGACGACGACATCACAAAAAAAGTCATTATCAAGCTCTTCAAGCGCAACCTTGTGTTCCACGAGGAAATACTCGAAGATATACGTGCACGATACGCCAGGCGCGGGATTGACATGCCGGCAATCAATCAGAACCAGGCGTTGCTGCCGCAGGGGGCGATTCTTTTTGCCAACAAGCATGGCTCAGCAGTAGGAATATGCATAGACGAAAAGAACAAGTTGTTCATTTCGCTTCCGGGCGTGCCGAGCGAGATGAAACAGATTATGAACGACGAGGTCATTCCTTACCTGCAAAAGCTCGATCCCGACCATCACCTGTCTATTGTAACCATCCGAACGGTCGGCATCGTGGAGTCGAGGCTGGCCGAAATCATAACTTCGCAAATCACGTTCGAGCGCAACGTCAAATTGGCTTACCTGCCGGCCCTGCAGGGCGTCGCTCTGCGAGTGATGGCTACCGATGAGAATATCGAAGCAGCACAAAAGAAGGCTGAATCTACTGCCCGTAAGCTCGAAATGGCTTGTTCAAAGTACGTTTTTGGGCGAGGGGATGACACACTGGAGTTGGTTGTCGGTCAACTGCTTCGAGACAATGACAAGACGCTGGCCGTTGCCGAGTCCTGTACTGCCGGAATGCTTGCTGCCAGGATTACATCGCCGCCCGGATCGTCCGACTACTTCAGCGGTGGGATTGCGGCCTATACCAACGAAGTCAAATCGGATTTGCTTGGGGTAAATACTGAACTGCTCGCCGAGTATGGCGCAGTGTCGCGGGAGTGTGCTCTGGTTATGGCACACAACTGCCGTGAACGATTCGAAGTGGACTATGCGCTGTCGATAACCGGTATCGCCGGGCCAGACGGCGGCACCGAGGACAAACCGGTGGGTACCGTCTGGATCGGGCTTGATTGCGCCCACAATTCATATGCTCACCACTACCTCTTCGGACAGGATCGCGACGCCAATCGATTACGGGCAGTCTATACGGCAATGAATCTGCTTCGCAAAGAGATTCTTGATATCTGATGTTGCGGCTGTTTATCGCTTTGCCGTTACCGGACGACCTGAAAGAACATCTGGGAGCAGCGCAGGAGTCGTTCAGGAGGCTTGGTGGCAGAGTGTCATGGGTTGCGCCAAAGAACATGCACCTGACAGTTCGATTCCTGGGCGACACCGACGATCGACTTGTTCCCGATCTTGCCAAACTGCTCGACCGCGTTGCTGCGCGCCATGGCAGATTGACGCTGACTCTGGACAAGCTCGGCGCTTTTCCGAAGATGCAGCGGCCGAGAGTGTTTTGGGCCGGTTTTGACGGAGACCTGACTTCGGTTGGAGAAATGGCCTCGCAGATTGAGGAGGGAGTATGTCAGCTCGGTTTTGAACGAGAGAGAAAACGCTTCCGTCCCCACCTGACCATCGCCCGCGTGCGCGACAGCTACGGAATCGATCCCCTGATCGAAAGCATCTCCACTTATCAGTTGCAACCGATATCGGTATTGTTGAGCCGATTAGTATTATACAAGTCAACCCTGACCCCGCGCGGTCCCATATATGACGTACTACATGAAGCTGCACTGACGGGCTTGTGATCTATGCGCCTATATGTAGGCGATAGTTGTAATTAGTACAATCAAGAACCGGCTTAGAAAGGCACCCCGCATGAAACCAATACATCTTGATAAACTGAATGAACTACAACTCGCCGCGGGTATCGCTGCTCGTGTGGTCACTGCCGAAAGCATGAGCGTGGCTTTTGTGCAAATCGCTGCCGGTTCACTATTACCCGAACACCACCATCCTAATGAGCAAGTCGTTTGTGTAATCGAAGGTGAGTTGGAATTGACCGTCGATGGTGAACCGCACAGCCTTGTTCCTGACAGGGTCATGGTGCTTCCTCCCAATCTGCCTCACTCGGGACGCGCGATCACCGATTGTCGTGTAATTGACGTTTTCCATCCGGTGCGAGAGGACTTTCGCAGGAGTGCTTCCGGCGGGAGCGAAGATAGAGATTAGAAAGAGGTCGATGCGGGCGTTGTTCAGTCGATCCGTTTTAGTATTACGGTGGTGATGTCGTCAAAGGCGTGATCTGGCGTAGCGAACTGCCGTATTGACGCAAGAATAGTCTCCTGCATTTCCTTTGTCGATTTCTGCCGATTTGCCCTTAACAGATCCACCAGCCTCTCACAGCCGAACTCGTTCCCGTCTTCATCAAAGACTTCTGTGACGCCGTCGGTATAGATGCAGATGATATCGCCGACATCGAGAAAAATCGGTCGTTCTTCGTAGGCTGCTCCCGGAACCACGCCCAGAAGCTGACCACCCTCTTCCAGGAAGAAAACGTCGCCGCTGGCCCGCAGCAGGACAGGAAGATTGTGTCCACAATTTGCAAATGTAAAGATATTGTTCTTTGAATCGAGCACTCCATACACGGCAGTAACAAAACTGCCCGGACTGACAGATTCATATACAAGGTCGTTTACTTTTGAGCAGATGGTCCTGATGGAATAGTTGTTTCGTATTTCGGCAATCAACGACGCCCGGAATGATGCCATGATCAACGCCGCCGCCACCCCCTTGCCCGATACATCGCCAACGGCAATGCCGGTCTGGCCGCCGACGATCTCTATGAAATCATAATAGTCGCCGCCGACCTCACCCGAAGGGATATTGCGGCCGGATACATCATACCCATCTATTGTAGGATCATCCAAAGGCAGAAAGCTGCTTTGTATCTCTCTGGCCACCGACAACTGCTGCTGTAGTTTTTCCCCCGAGAGTATCTGCTGGTGCAGGTGCGCCCGCTCGATACTGATTGCCGCCTGAGATGCAAAGGCCTCAATCAGGGCGGCATCTGATGAGTCGTAGGCATTCAGTTCGTCCGATTCCAGATTGAAGACACCGATTATCCTTCCATCGAGCTGCATTGGCGCAACGAGTTCGCTCCTGGTAGAACGGCGTGCATTGACATAGCGATGATCGGAGGTTACGTCGGCAACAACAACAGTCTCGCCCGATCGTGCCACATTGCCTATTAGTCCCTGTCCGATCTTGAGTTGTAGATCGGCTTTGAGGTTGGGGTCGTAGCCGGCCGTGTAAATTGATCCGATTTCACTATTGTCCGGCGAAATCAGGAAAACGCCTCCCGCATCGTATGCTACTGCCTGCTTGAGCGAATGCATGATCTCTGAAAGGACTTCATCCAGTTGCAAGCGGCCGGAGAGCTTCATACCGATTTCATACAATAGGTGCTTCTCCAACGCTTCACGCCTTGCCATGCGATAGAGATTGGCATTATCAATAGCGACGGCAATCTGGTTGCCCAGTCCGGTCAACACATCCATGTCCGTACCGGAGAATCCGCCATTCATCTTGTTGACCGCTTCGATTACTCCAATCATCTGACCCTTTCCAATCAGGGGAACAGTCACCAGCGTACGAATGTCAATACCCATCTGCTCTTCGACCACATCGTCAGTACGGGGGTCATCAGCCGCATTGTTCACTATTACAGGCTCGCGATAACGAGCTACCCAGCCCACTACTCCCTGGCCAAGCTCACGATGTATAATCATGGGCTTGTCATCGCCGCGGCGCATCGACCGAATCCTCATATCGGTGCGCCGGTGATCTATTCGGAAGATCATCGCTGCTTCTGCCCCGACCGCGTCCATCACCAGTCTCAGAACGAGTGCAATTAGCTCTTCGTACTCAAGAGTGGAGTTAAACTGGCTGGCCGCCTTCAAGAGCAGCTTTTCAGTATGCGTATGTCGAACATTCTCTGACATGGTGGACCCAAGGTACATCTTTGAGATAATAAGTCAAATCTATCAGTCGTCAGATTTTGATCGGCTTCAGTCGATATATCCCTAGTTGAGGTGTACCCATCACTGTGGGGCTGCCCCCATATAATTGCTCGACAATCCGATGTCGACTAACGGTTTACCCGACCGACTCCAAATCCGCTATCGCGGTGACCGTTGCAAGATGGTCGGTTAGCTCTCTACGTTCCATTTTGTAACATTCTTTGACTGTCGGGCATACCGTTCGCGTATGGATGCCTGGATTTGTGGTGTCAAAGCAGTCTGATATAGGAAATATAAGTATGAAGAAAGTTCGCGCACAAGACGGGTTTACCTTGCTCGAAGTGATGATTGCCATGCTGGTTCTGTCAATAGGAATCCTGGGCCTGGCCCCTTTGATCGGTTTTGCCATCTATGGCAACACTATGGCCAGTGACATGACCGGGGCTAATGCTCTGGCCCAGCAGGAAATCGAGGCACTGGTCAATCAGGCCAGCTACGCCAACATGCCGTATATCAGCACGACCGACTCGGTAGACAATCTGTTCAACGTCTACAGGTATGTAGAGGACAATTCCGTCAACGGTATTCTCCCGTCGGGCATTTTCAAAATCAGCGTCACTGTGTCGTGGATAGATCAGCAGAATCAGAACCGTTCGATCTACTACTCGACAATGAAACCTAAGCTATAGACGGCTGGAGGCAATCATGAAGAGATTAACAAGCACATCCGGCTTCACGCTTACGGAAGTACTGATTGCAGGATTCCTGGCTGCCGGCCTGGTCGCGGTCACATTCCAATTCTATATCGCCGAACACAATAACATGCTAACCCAGCACAGCGTCTCCGATTTGCAGCAGAACATACGTGCAGGCATCGCTGACATAACACGCAGTGTACGCAATGCCGGCGCAAACCTGCCCAACGATTTGCAGCCGATTATCGCATACGACACCAACCCCGATACGCTGATTCTACGCTACGCTCTAATGGGTGGAGTGGTGAATGTAGGAGAAGGCACGTTGTTGCAACAGGCCTTTCCGATCCACGTCCCTCTCGGCACCGACCTGAGCCAGTTCAGTATCGGCGGTAGAGCATATATCTGGTATGATGCTGCCAAACAGGGGGAATGGTTCACTATTACCAATATGGTGACCAACGGAGGTCTCGGCTGGGAAGAGATTCATCATCTTGGTCAAGACCTGATGTTCAATCCCCAGGCGGGGGACTTCATAATCAACTTGCAGGAATCGCAGTACTTTGTGAATAATGCCGACACTGCCGCTCCCCTCCTTATGCGAGAACAAAACGGCGATACGGCTATGGTATATGCTGAAAACGTCTATGACCTGCAGTTTCAGTTCCAGCTCTCTGATAGCTCGACTGTCAACGCTCCAACTGCCGCTGACACCGTCTATTTAGTTAATGTCTCAATGTCTGCGCAGGCCGCAGAGATTGACTACAATTTGGAAGACCGCGGCCTTGACGGTCGCCGTCGCCGTACCCTGAGCACCACTATGGTTGTTCGCAATAACCGTTTCTAGGGGAGGATCACCAATGATGCGTATACAAAGATTCAAAGACCAATCCGGCGGAGCGATGGTTGTCGTCATGGCGCTTCTGCTAATGACAACACTGGCCGCCCTGTCGATGTTTTCGATTTCGGACGACGATATGTCGATTGCCACCAACACGCAAAACTCCACTCGCGCCTTCTATGCCGCCGAGGCCGGACTGGCCATTGCACGAGCGCAATTGTGGAGCGACTACATAGACTGGGCATCGACCAAGCCCTATAAAACTGGGGGCGAGGTAGGGACGCGGCAGACCTATATTGCATTTATCGAGCAAAAGGGGCTGACTGATTCGGCATCTGTCAACATCGTTTCTTCAATGCCGCTGGGCAACGATCACTACGTAGATTCCGTTCGCGTTGACCGACTTGACTTGGGCGGATCCACTGTCCTGACTGTTACCTCGACAGGAAGAGCCAGCGACAATTCACACCACGTTATTCAAACTGTCTGGCAGATTCAAGGTGAGGCCTTCAAAGGTTTTGAATTCGCAATTTTGTCCAACAACGTCAACTGCATCATGTGTCATGCTCGGATTGACAACGTTGACCGCGTCTTTAATACCGATCCGGGGCTGGATGGCTCTTTCGACAGAGTGAAGATCGCTTCACTGGAATCCATGCTGTTGCGTGCTGATAAGGCCGATTCGTATGTAGCCGGTACCGTCTATACGAGAGGAATCGTAACCGACAAGCAGGGTAATCCGATAACCGACTTGTCGCCCAGCGGTACGGGTCTGGAAGGCTACGCCATTAACAGCTCCGACGGCAAGATTCAGGAGCCATTGTCAAGTGTGTCCCTGGTCAACACCACAGGCTCGCCGCTCCCACAAAACGGCAACCTGTACATGAACTATCCCACCGACGAAGCCGATATGACCGACGGTAATCTGCCGGAAACCTTCCCGCCACCCTTCCCGGACGACAACAGTAACAGAATGGTCGACGACGACGAGTATGCGCAGTTGGCCGGAAACTCTTCGGGTTCGATTTCCGGTGGAGTAATCTACGGCGTTCCGTCCGGCGGTTCCTACGCGAGTTCGACCCTGCCTGGCGCTGGCAACGAAACCGGCGTCTCACAATCGTATAACGGAAATCTGATTCTGGTCGGTACCGATGCAAACCCGATCGTAATAAACGGTGACGTCGCCATTGACGGAGACGTGATCATTCAGGGCAAAGTAAAGGGCACTGGCCAGATATTTGCACGAGGCAATGTTTACGTCACCGGCGACCTTACCTATGCCGACAGTATGGACGGCGGTAATCGAATGTATGGCACAGCCTCCGACGGAGGCCGAAATGCTCTTTCGCTGGCGGCAGGCAAGAATATCCTCGTTGGAGATTATTTGACGCCGAAGAAAGGCGACATCATGGATAACACGGTGGTCGATCCCGGAAACCAGTCCGGGGGCGAATCCTTCTCCTTTGCCATGTCCGAAATGACCTTGTTCAACCGGGCCGAATGGACAAAAACTCAGCCGTTTCTGCCGGACCAGAACAACAATCTGGTCGCAAATGCCACCTACGATCCAACTCATACACCGCGTTACTATACCATGAACGAAGGTGACCCCGTGTATATCTTTAATAAGCCGCTCATTGAAAAAGGCAAGATGAAGGGGACCTATTGGGATGCCGCCACCAATAGCTGGAAAGGTAAAGAACACGTCTCCGCCTACGAATTGGACAAGTTGACCAAAATCGATGCGGGTGATCCACTATTGACCGGAGCGTCGGTCATTTCGTTGCAATCGAGTAACTCCTGGATCACACCGCAGACCCTGAAGGATCTGTGGATCGACGACGAGAACAATCGCGCCTCAGGGGATGAATTCAAAATAGACGGCCAGTTGTACACCAATAACTCGATCTTCACTCTGACAAGGAAAGCATCAAAGACAGGCGGAAAAATGGAGGTGAACGGTGCTCTCGTTGCCTCGGATATCGGCGTTCTGGTACCTGTGCAGCTAAATCAGCGCCTGAAATCGTTCCTTAAGATCAAAGACGACAGCAAGGTGGCGATGGCGCAACTGGCCTGGTATTCCCAATAATCTGATTAGTTCTTCGATCCACGGGCATCATGTGCGGCAGCTTCCACTCAGGGAGCTGCCGTTTTTCTTTACTGTTGGCAGCAGAGCTCCCGGACTGTCCCTTGACATCCGCTGGCGGTTTCAAGGGCGGACCCCGCCAACAGGCGCGCTCAGCTTCTGACAAAGTATGGAATGACCATCAACACAACTCCGCAGAGAACAAGAAGGTAAATGCTGGAAACAAGATACGGGATAATGCAAAGGACAAGACCACACAGCAAGGGAACCGCACGCTTCTGTTTTTTTCCATATATGAAATACCCGGCCCCTATTGAGCCGAATACTACGCCGAGGAAAAGAGTCGATGCGCTGCCCATAACATGAGCAGTTTAGTTTATGAAAATCACTTGGTCAATTAAAGCTCGCTGCCACAAGCGAGTTGTTAGAATACCTGCGCAATTTCTCATATCTGCCTCCTAAATCGCACCAGTAAGTCCCCGGTACACAAAACGCACGCCCAGCAACACTAGAAACCCGGCGCAGATGAGAATCAAGGCCTTGAGTCCTCCCCCAGCCAGCAATCGTTTTCCGCGCCATATCAGTACCGAAACGAGAGTGTACCAGACAAAATCTGACAGAATGTGACCAAAATAGAACACCACCGGCCCGATCCAGCCGCTCGACTGCGACTCGACAAGGAAAGCAAGTCCGACCGTCGCCCACCAGATAAACCAGTACGGATTGGATAGAGTTGCGGTAATACCTTTTCCTGCCAGTCTATGTTTGCTTTCGCTGCCGACAGTTACGGAGCCGTACCGCACACGATTGGTCAGCACGTCACGCCCCATGCTGATTGCCATGAGCACCAGGGCGACGCCTCCGACGATCCCGATAGCACTAGTCACTATTGGTCGCTGTGCAACCACCACAACACCCATGCTAAGTGCAACGACTACACCGATTTCGGCGATGGCGTGCCCTACCGATATTATCGGTCCCGTCTGCCAACCGCTACGGGGTGTTTCGGCGATCCCGACCGCGAGCAACGGTCCCGGCATGAGTGCGCCGGACAGACCAACGACAAACGAATTGATAAAAAGCGCCAGTAATTCCATAACAATTGCAAAAGAAGGCTATTGGCGTCGCCGGCACAAGTGCAGATCAATAGCCGCTGTGGGAGCGGATTTCCTTTGACTTTTATTATTGAAATGCTATATTCGGTTGCAACTCAGAGTACCTGAAAAAGCGCCCCGGACAGGGCTTTTCGGGCGAAGTCAGATAAACTGACGGTTGCCTTCTTTTTGTTGCTAACTGCAACTGCGGGTGTGATAGTATCTGGAGCTTATTTGTGGTGCAGGGTGGCATCTCTTTGGTCTAACAGGTTGGAAGCTCGACAACAGTTGGTACAGGAGCCGCAGGAGGATTGCTGGTTATACCTATTTTCACGGTCTTGGGGAAAAAATACACTAACTTCACGGACAATTAACTTATTCACAGTTTAGGAGAAGCTGCATGAACTCTTGTGAAAGAATGACTTTTAAAGTGTCGATCCTTTTGCTTGCCTTGGTAATAGGCTTTGCAGGAACGACAACAATGGCCCAGCATGATGACAATAAGGGTACCGAGTTTGTCATGGTATTCCTTCAGAACTTTACGGGTGGGGCCAATGTGGAATTGCATCTGACCTCTGACCAGCCGATTGATGTAATGGTAGAATGGCCGATGGGCGCACCGACGTTTTTTGATACCGTCGCTGTCGCACCGGGTAGTATTACTATTGTAGTCGTTCCGAGCGCGGCCGCGCAAGGCTGGACAAACGGCATTGTACAGAGCAACGCAGTTCGCGCATTCAGCGACAGTGAATTCGTCTGCTATATGATAAACCGGCAGGGATTCACGTCGGATGCGGCTCTTGGTTTGCCGGTGGATGTGATGAATACCGAATATATCGTGATCAACAATACCGGTACTACTATTGGCAGCTGGGACGGCGGTGAGTTTGGTGTGGTCGCGCCGTTCGACAATACGACAGTGACTATAACGCCAACGAAGGACC
>JBHHVC010000035.1:0-18005 GCA_046754125.1 Candidatus Zixiibacteriota bacterium | reverse complement strand
TGATGCCTGCGATATTTGCCCCGGATTCGATGACAATCTAGACACCGATAGCGACGGCGTGCCTGACGGCTGTGACAACTGCCCCTCCATCCCCAACCCACTGCAGGAAGATACTGATAGTGACGGTATAGGGGATGCTTGCGAGAGCTGCTGCATCGGTACTCGCGGCGATGTCAACGGCGACGGCAATGATCTCGATATCGTCGATTTGACAACAGTGGTGGATTTCCTCTTTGGCGTGACTCCACCAATCCCGTGCCCGGAAGAGTCGGATGTGAATGGTGATGGCAGCGGATTGCCTGATATTGTCGACCTGACGTTCATAGTCGACTGGCTCTTTGGCGTCCAACCGACGCTTGTGCCGTGTCCGTAGCCTCTTTCTTGTGGGCGGCAGACGTCTCGTCTGCCCCTTGACACCGGTCTTGCTGGGAGGGTTCGTCTTCGAACCCTCCATCTGCTGCCCCCCTTGCCCGCCTTCAGCCAATTGATTACTTTTGGCGTCATGGTAAAAGCTTTTCAACAGGTAGGTCAGGAGCCCTGTGCTCCTGACGAAAAAAAGTGTTGGGACCACAGAGGTCCCAACCTGCTTTGGACAAAAAAACTACAAATACGGCGCAGATTCCTGAGTGGACCAAATAGTTAGAACAGACACTGTTGTCCTGCTGAGCGGTGGGATCGACTCGGCCACAACCGCTGCCATTGCCCGGGGCAAAGGCGAGCAAGTGGCGGCGATCAGTTTTGACTATGGCCAGCGCCACCGGATCGAACTGGAGCGCGCTCGGTCGCTTGCCAAGATACTGGACATCAGGAATCATCGGGTTGTGGCGGTCGATCTCGCGGCCATCGGCGGATCGGCCCTGACCGACAATATCGATTTGCCCAAAGACCGCACGCTGGCCACGATGGGCGACTCGATTCCGGTTACTTATGTCCCTGCGCGCAACGCCGTGTTCCTGTCCATCGCTTTGGCCTTTGCCGAAGTGCTCGGCGCGAAACGTATCTGTTTTGGTGCCAACGCTGTTGACTATTCCGGCTACCCGGACTGCCGGCCTGAGTTTATCAGCGCCTTTGAACGAATGGCCAACCTGGCAACGCGTGTCGGCGTAGAGGGAATCGGCATAATTGTCGAGGCTCCGCTGATTGATATGACCAAAGCAGGAATAATTGTCAGGGCAACAGAATTGGGCCTCGATCTGTCGCAGACTATCAGTTGCTACGATCCCGATCCTCAAGGGCGCGCTTGTGGTCACTGCGACAGTTGCCTGTTACGCCGTCGGGGATTTGAAAAGGCGGGTATGGCCGATCCTACTGTCTACCGTCGGTCAGAAGAAGGCTGAACGCTCTTATGAGCCATGTTGACAACATAGACGGTTTTGGTAAGCAGTTTCACGGATCGTTCCCTGTGACAGAAATGTTCTATTCTTTGCAGGGGGAGGGGCGTTACGCCGGTTATCCCGCCCTGTTTATCCGTCTGGCTGCATGCAACCTCGGCTGTTCGTGGTGTGACACGCGCTATACGTGGGCTGCCGGAGCGGTCGAACAGGCGGAACTTCTGTCATCGCAACAGGTCGTGAGACAAGCGGGAATCCTGCGGAAGAAGAATGCCACGAAATCGAACGACGTTCATATCGTCCTCACTGGCGGAGAACCGATGCTCCACCAGGACCGTCTGCCCGATCTTATAGGCAGGTTGCGCAAAGATGGTTTTGGCTTCATTGAAATAGAAACCAACGGCACCATTGCGCCGAACGATATGATGACTGAGCTTATTTCATGGTGGAATTGTTCGCCAAAGCTGAGCAACAACGGTCGCGATAGTTCACGCAATCGCAACTGCGATGCCCTGCAGGAGATTGCCGAGACCGGTAAGGCCGATTTCAAGTTCGTGGTCGCGAATGCTTCCGATGTTGAGGAAATCAAATCCGATTATCTTCCCCATCTCCCTGCCGACCGGGTCTGGCTGATGCCCGAAGGCTACACTCGGTCCCGCCAGATTGAACTAACCCCTCTGGTTATTGATATGGCGATAAAAAACGGCTTCCGATTCGCGGTTCGGTTGCATATTCTGGCATGGAATAATGAACGGGGACGTTGAGGAAGAGCAGGCATGAGAGTATCGCTGATCAAGGAGTTCCGGTTTGAGGCATCCCACCGCCTCAATCATCTGGGACCGGACCACCCCTGCCACAACCTGCACGGCCACAGCTACCGGGTCGAAGTGGAGGTGAGCGGGGTTGTTGATACGGCTACCGGCTTCCTTATCGATTACGGTGAACTCAAAAAGCTGATAGGCCCGATCATCGATCGCCTCGATCACAAACATCTGAACGATATTGAGGATCTGCAGATAACGACAACCGAGCATCTGGCCAAATGGCTCTGGGATCGGATTCAACCGCTGCTGCCAATCCTTTCGCGGATAACCGTGTTCGAAACAGCGTCGAGCCGCTGCGAATACAGGGGGGAGTAACTAGTGCAACATGTTGCCAGTTATTATGTCCCCAGAATAATCCAGACAGGAATATGATTGTTTAACCTACATATGAAGACCTTGACTAAAAGACGGAATCGGCAGAAGTTGCACTCAGTAGTACAAGCGTGGACGGCTCTAAGTAGCAAGGAATAATGCAGACTGATCATCGGAAATATCTTGATCCGGAAATCGTATCCCGCCTGAAAGGGATGGAACTGCGAGCTCGTATGGTCGTGGAGGGGTTCATTGCCGGGCTGCACCGGTCGCCATATCATGGTTTTTCGGTCGAGTTCGCCGAACATCGTCAGTATATGCCGGGGGACAACATTCGGGATATCGACTGGAAAGTGTACGCTAAGAGCGACCGCTACTATATCAAACAATACGAAGAAGAAACCAACCTCAAGGCCTACCTGCTGCTCGACTGCTCCAAATCGATGGCCTACAAGTCCGGCGAGCGAATGCGCAAGCTCGACTACGCCGGATTGCTGTCGGGCGCGTTGTCATACATGATGCTGCGCCAGCGCGACGCAGTAGGGTTAGTGACATTCGATGAAAAACTGCGCAGCTATATTCCACCGCGTTCAAAGTCGGGCCACCTGCACGTTGTGCTCAGCGAAATAGCAGGGCAGGAACCATCAGAAAAGACAAAGGTTGGCAATGCCCTGCATGAGATGGCCGAACGGATAAAACGACGCGGACTGGTGATAGTGCTTTCTGATCTGTTAGATGAAGCAGACCAGATTATTTCCGGGCTGAAACACTTTCGTTACAATCAGCACGAGGTTATAGTCTTTCATATTCTCGACCCGCGCGAACGTGACTTTGCCTTTCCACGAGAGGCGATTTTCAAGGATATGGAAACTGGCGAGGAGATCACTACTCTTCCGTTCCAGATAAAGAAAGACTATGCTGAAGCGGTTTCCGCCTTCTCGGAGAAGATATCGTCCGCCTGTCGCCAGAGCAATATCGACTACTATCCAATCGACACTGCCACGCCGTTTGACAAAGCGCTCTATGCGTTCCTGTCAAAAAGAGAGCGGTTGTACTAGGTATTTCGAGTGAACCGGCTTTACCTTTCTCGACAAGCCGGCCGATTTTTCGTTGACAAGGGTTTGCTATAGGCTATCATCCGCTCAAGTAAGACAAAGCCCGAAAAACCGTAACGGCTTCGATTTCCCGACGCAAGGGGAGCAGACAGTATATGCCAAAGATATCGCGCAAATCCAAAGAAGCTATCAAGACAACGCTGTTTCTCGTTGTTGTCGCTGTCCTGTTCGTCGTCTACATCATTTACCCCCTTAATCGTACTAAGGCGATCATGGCACGGGCGGATATCGACGATTTCGACAGTGATTCGCTGACAATCAATGATGCGGCCGCGTGGGTGGAGGCTGGTCTGTCGCCCGATACATTTCGTGTTGATACTGATGGCCAAGTCAGTATCGCCTGCCTGTTTGTGCCGGGTATGGCCGATAGTGCCGGCGTGGTTCGCGGGACGGTCTGTTTGCTGCATTCCGACAAATCCAATCGTGATACATTGCTGCCGGCGGCACAAGCGCTGGTCGAGCACGGGTGGAATGTGATCGCCTATGACCAACGTGCCACCAGACTCTCGACCGGCAAATACCACGGCGATGGCACTCAGGAAGCAAGCGATCTGGTCGAAGTAATCCGATGGCTCGATTTGCGCGAGAGAATCGTCCACCCGCTCATTGTGGCGGGGTTTGAGTTGGGAGGCGATGCCGCCCTGCTGGCCGCCCGGGAGGATTCACGTATCGACCGGATGGTAGCGATCGACCCGTATCTGACCACACTCCAAATGTGGGACAGGCTAAGAGATCGACACGATACTTACTGGTTCCCCCTTTTCCGATCGACCATGTCATGGTGGTACGAGATGCGTTCGAGCTATGCCGCACCTACAAGAAAAATCGATGATATCAAACCGGTCACCTGCCCGACTCTGCTTTTGACAGCGCCGGAGCGGACCGATGGACCGGAACTGGTTCGGCTGGTGGAATTGTCCGGCCCACAGATGCTCACTGTGGACAAGAGACCTTTCAGCCTATCCGACCTTGCCGGAACTATCGAGGGCTTTAGGGTGTTGACCGAGGATGAAAGCTCTATCGGACAGTAGCGTAGCATGATCCAAAAGCTGGCAGCAATCACAGGAAAAGCCGTACATATTTCTGCAAGTCTTTATGTGGCAGCGTATCTATCCCTGATTGTGCCAATTCACATGGCGACAAGCGAGTCCGCCCAATCACATGAGACAACGCTGTCATTGAAACAGGTTTGCACCGGCGACCACCAAGACAGCCACAGTTGTCAGATATGCGCCAAAGGCGGTACCAATTCGTTGCTTGCGAACGCCGCTCCCGATGGATATAAGTTCATCGTTGTCTCAATCCTGCACGATGTTTCCAGCGCTGTCGCCGACGCTTCTGCCTTCTCCATTTTTCTGCGCGCACCTCCGACGTCAGCCTGATTTATCCGCACAGTGCGTGCAGGTTCGCCGACCGGGCGACATGTCACGCTGGAGGAATTGGCTGCGTAAGGAGACAGAACGATGTCGCTAAGACTTTCCCTGTCGTCTGCATTGTTGTTCATTATCGGCTTTGCAGTGCAGGCACATACCAGATTGAATCCGGACATATCGGCTATCGGCGACCTACGGGCATTCAGTCATAACGATGACCTGCGCCCTGAAGAGGCTGACCAAGTGAATCTGGACCTGCCGGAAATGGAACTATACGTTAACGGTTATCTCAATCCCTATGCCAAAGCCGACATATCGATTGCCTGGCACGAAGGTGAGACGGCAGAGATCGAGGAGCTTTATGCAACCTTCCTTCGCGGTCTGCCGCTCGATATTAACCTGCGGGTAGGAAGGCAGTTGATCGAATTCGGTCGCCTCAACCCGGTACATGAGCATGCCTGGTCTTTTCTTAAGCGTCCTTTAGCACACGAGGCGTTTTTCGGTGATGAAGGGCTAGTCGACATGGCTGTTCGCGCTTCGGTGTTGCTGCCGACCGGGGGAGCCTTTACTGAATTGATGGCGGGGCTGCTAAAGGGAGATGCACTGATAGGACATCATCTCGCCGAAGGCCCAATGGATTCAGCCTTACAAAACCAAGCTCTCGATAGCGACGTTCGGCCAGACCTCGGGCTTTTCGGACGACTGACCTCATCGCTAGCCGTTTCTGGAGACGCCGAACTGGCATTTGGCGTGACGGCGGCTAACTCCGTATACGATATAGATCAGGCCTTCGATTCCATAACCGGTGAAGCGGTCGGCGCTCCGATGCAGCATCGGAGCTGGCTCGGGGGGATAGATATCAAATACAAGTATAAGCCCTCGCGTGTGAAATCATTGCAGGTCGAGCTTGAAGGATTGGTGCGCAGAGACAAGCGAGAGGATGGTGAAAATCTGGTTTCGTACGGCGGTTACGGATACATCGACTATCGGTTCAGACAGCGTTACAACGTCGGTGCCATTGCTGAGTGGACCAGTGTTGAGAAAGCAAAGTCTGGCAACGCAACGATCTCGAAAGACAACAATTGGCGGGGCGGGCTGTTTGCGGGGTTTTCACCAGTGGAGGAGACCAGCATGCTCCGCCTTGCCGGTCACTGGACCGAGCCGGAAGACCGAGCCGGATTCTGGGAGATAACACTGCAGTTGGTGTTCAGTCTGGGTCCGCATCAACCGCACAATTTCTAGGGTATTGCAATGAAAAAGACTGGCATTATATGTTTTGTCCTGCTATTGGCATCCGTTGCCTCGGCCAGAATTCGCATAGTAGCTTCCACCACCGACCTGGCTTATCTTGCTGAACAAATAGGTGGAGATCTGGTTAAGACAGAATCGCTCACCCGGCCAGAGGCCGATCTGCATTTTGTCGATGTTCGTCCCAGCTATATGGTAAGGGTTGGCCGGGCGGATATTGTTCTTCGTGTCGGTCTGGAGTTGGATCTCTGGATGGGCCGCATAATAGACGGTTCTCGCAATAACGAGCTGCGGAACATTGATTGCTCGCGCTATGTCAAACCGCTGGAGGTTCCCAACCAACAGGCGGATGCTCGCTTTGGCGATATTCATCGATTTGGAAACCCCCACTACTGGTTGAGTCCGGAGAATCTGCAGCCGATGACTGACGCCATCACCGAAGCGCTTGTAAACTCGGACCCTGAAAACGCTGACCGGTATCGGGACGGACAGCAACGGCTGTTAAGTGACATCTCGGCCCAACTGAAGATGATCAAGGCAAAAGTTGACTCGCTTCGGGGACACCAGATTATCTATTACCATAATTCGTGGCCGTAC
The DNA here is from genome assembly GCA_046754125.1 of Candidatus Zixiibacteriota bacterium. Lineage (GTDB taxonomy): Bacteria > Zixibacteria > MSB-5A5 > GN15 > FEB-12 > JBHHVC01. The sequence continues at coordinate 11,205 of JBHHVC010000035.1, read as the reverse complement.
TTCAATGCCTATACCGGGCAGGAGGCGGCGGGATTTGTGGAGCCATTCCCCGGCGTGCCGCCATCCCCATCGCATATCAAGAAGCTTATGGGACTGATTCGGGATCGTGACATAAGAATCATAGCTGTCGAACCGTACCATGACCGGCGGGTGCCTGACAGGATTGCGTCTGAGACCGATTGCCGCGTGGTTGTGTTGTACCCATCGATAGGTGGCCGCCAAGAGGGGGAATCGTATATCGAGTGGTTTGAGGGCAATGTCGATGCCCTGCTCGAGGTGTTCAGGTGAGCGACTGGCTGACGTTTTTGTTCTGGCCGTTCGTGGCCTGTGTCGTGCTGGTGAGTATCCATATCTATTTTGGAATGCACATCATTCGGCGCGGAATTATTTTTGTGGATTTGTCCCTTGCACAGGTGGCTGCGATGGGTTCGACTATGGCCCTGTTGCTGGGACACGAACATGACAGCAGCTCTGCATATATGTTCTCTCTCAGCTTCAGCCTGCTAGGGGCGGCGCTCTTCACGGCCACGCGCGAACTGGAAAGAAAGGTTCCGCAGGAAGCGATTATCGGAATCGTATATGCGGTCAGCGCAGCGGCATCCATTTTGATGGTGAGCAGGTCGCCCGAGGGTGCGGAGCATATCAGGCACTTGTTGGTCGGTAGTGTGCTGACGGTCACTCCCGAGACAGTCTGGCGCACTGCGGCTATCTACACAGTGGTTGGGGCTTTTCACTGGTTTGCACGCCGTCCATTTCTGCGATTGACTTTTTCCGAGTCGGGCCCCCCCGCCTCGGCTCGCCTTTGGGACTTTTTGTTCTATGCCAGTTTCGCGCTTGTGATCACTCTGGCAGTCAAGATCGCAGGAGTGCTCTTAGTGTTCATCTTTCTGGTAGTGCCGGCCGTTATAGCCGCCATTCTCTCTGATAGCATTCAGGCACGACTAATCGTGGGGTGGGTAGTCGGGCTTATCGGGTCGCTGTTGGGTCTGGCCGCATCGGTCTGGCTCGACACGCCGACCGGCGCGACTATTGTCTGTACTTTTGGATTGATTCTGGCTCTGTTTGCCCTTGTCCGGCTGGCCCGACGATAGGGGTTGTCCCGAAAGACTATACTTGTTGAATGTTTGTGGTTCCGGTGGCACACTCGGCAGGTGGGTTTCTTTCTATGGGGTTACGCCCCTCCACGGTTGGTACAAGTGGCAGACCGGAGGTCAGCCGCCCACAAGAACAATCCTTCTTGTCACCCGGCAGCTTTTGGCTATATTTTCGGCCGACGGAAAGGATTGCAATCGATGAGCACAATACAGATAGCTGAGGGTGTCTATTGGGTGGGAGTGAAAGACCCGAAGCTGGCCGTTTTTGATATCACAATGGAAACCCACCACGGAACCACATACAATGCCTATCTGGTTCGGGGAGAAAAGACAGCCCTGATCGATACGGTCAAAAAAGAATTCGCCGACGTGTATCTGCAAAAAGTGGAATCATTGGTACCGATAGAAGATATCGATTACTTGATAGTGAACCACAACGAGCCGGATCATTCAGGGGCTATTCCGGCCCTGCTCGATCGCAAACCGGATATTAGACTAATCTGTTCGGCAGTGGCTGTGCCGTACCTGAAAAGTATCATCAATCGCGAGGCGGATATAACGGGTGTGAAGGACAAAGCGACACTGGACCTTGGTGGGAAATCATTTGTCTTTCGTTCGATGCCGTACATGCACTGGCCCGACACGATGATGGATTATCTCAACGAGGACAGGATTCTGTTTTCCAACGACGGTTTTGCGGCGCATGTGTCGTTTGATTCGTTATGGTCGGAAGAATCGCATGTTGATATCGACTACGAAGTGAAATACTACTTCGACGCTATCATGCGACCATTCACCGGATATATTCGGCGCAACGTGGCCAAGCTCGACGACCACGAGATCGCAATGGTCTGTCCATCGCACGGACCTCTCTACCGCAAAGAGCCACGAAAGTATATCGAGAGCTACAAGCAGTGGTCGGTCGACAAGGCCGAGAGTGAGAATCGGGTAGCGATTTTTTACGCCTCCAACTACGGCAACACTGAAACAATTGCTATAGCTTTGTCGAAGGAACTGCCCGCTCACAAATTGAGGGCAGAGTTAGTCGATGTGACGTCGGCCGATGATGATCGGATAAAGGAAGCTATCGAATCCAGCAAAGCGGTAGTGATTGGCACGCCGACTTTCAACGGCGACGCCGTCAAACCGATATGGGATATGATGTGCAATTTCTCGATGGTCTATTCGCTGGGGAAAAAGGCGGCTGTCTTTGGCTCATACGGCTGGGGCGGCGAAGGGGCCAAGCTGGTCGCTGACCGGCTGACTGGTCTGAGGTTGAAGGTGTTTGACGAGGAGTACCGGGTGCGGCTGATACCTTCCGACGATGATCTGGTCGAACTGCGCGAGTGGACCGGGCGACTGGCCGGTTTTATTATGGGGTGAGGCCGAGTTGGCTTACATGGGCCACGCTCGCGGTCATTTGCCGTTGATCGGCCGTAGAGAAGGCGGTATAGTAACAAGCAATGTTAGAATGGTTCAATCATATCAATAGTGGATGAATAAACATGAAACGAATACTCGTAACGGGTGCGGTTGGCCAGATCGGGTCGGCCCTGGCTATCGCGCTGCGTAAGCAGTACGGTGACGCCAATATCATTGCATCAGATATTCGAATGCCGACCGATGTCGACCTGCGAGACAGCGGTCCCTTCGAGTTCCTTGACTGCCTCGATCCGCATCACATTACGCGGGTGATGCAGATTCACAAGATCGACACGATTTACCATCTGGCCGCTATTCTCTCAGCGATCGGCGAAACACGACCAAATCAGGCCTGGCTGGTCAATGTCAACGGGCTGTACAATATGCTGGAAGCGGCGCGGCAGTATGGGTGTGCTATCTTCCTGCCCTCGTCGATCGGAGCCTTTGGCAAATCGACGCCAAAAGACAATACACCGCAGGACACTATCCAACGACCGGAGACAATTTATGGCGTTACCAAAGTGGCCGGCGAACTGTTGTGCGATTACTATCACCACCGCTTTGGCCTTGATACGCGAGGACTTCGCTTTCCCGGACTGATTTCCTATGAAGCCGAGCCGGGTGGCGGCACAACAGACTATGCCGTAGATATCTTCTACGAAGCAATCAAGCACAAGAAATACACCTGCTATTTGCGGGGGGACACCTCGCTTGATATGATGTATATGCCGGACGCTATCCGGGCCATGATCGAATTGATGGAGGCCGATTCGGAGAAACTTGTGCACCGAAACGCTTTCAACGTTAGCGCCATGAACTTTACCCCGGAAGATATCGCCCGTGAGATTCGAGCGCACATGCCGGAGTTTACTATCGATTACCAAATCGATCCGGTTCGCCAGACGATAGCCGACTCATGGCCGAACTATGTTGATGACTCGTGTGCCCGAAACGAATGGGGCTGGAAGCCGGAGTAGGACATTGCTGCGATGACATCCGAAATGCTGACAGCACTTTCGGAGCAGGCGGCATCCCCAGAGCGAACATCGACTGTTAAACGGAAGGGGAATTGAAGTGGCGCTGAATCGTTTTGAAGAGAGACTTGACCACGAGGTAGCGGAGCTTCGTGATGCCGGCACGACCAAGGGTGGCGAACTAGTGTGCGTCGGCGTCATCAAGCCAAGTGATGGGCACGGTCCTCGCTTTCTCCTCGACGGATACGCCGACAAACAGTTTATTCGAATGAATGCCAATTCCTATTTGGGTATGGCCTTCCGTTCGGATATGCTGAAGGCCGAAGAACAGGGTGCGCGGCAATTCGGGGTTGGTCCCGGTTCGGTCCGTTTTATCAGCGGCAGCTACCAGCCGCACATAGAATTGGAAAAGCGGCTGGCCGCATTTCATGGGCGTGAGGACTGCATGATCACCAGCTCGGCCTACACGTCGATGCTCGGGGTCGTTTCAACACTTACAACGCCAGAGACGATTATAATCAGCGATGAACTCAATCATAACTGTATAATCAACGCCAAGCGGCTGGCTCGCCCCCAGGCAAAGAAGATATTTTCGCATCTTGATATGACAGCGCTGGAGAATGAGATCAAGCAGTCCGTCGGGCAGTGCGACAACCTGATTGTGATCACTGACGGCGTTTTCAGTATGCGTGGCGACTACGCGCCGCTGGATGAAATATCCACGATTTGTAAGAATTACAATGAACAGTTTTCGCGTGACATCGTGCTGGCTGTCGATGACTCTCACGGTGTCGGTGCGCTGGGGAAAACCGGTCGCGGCACTGAAGAGCTTACTTCCGCAAATGGAATCGATATTCTGGTGGCAACGCTGGGCAAGGCGTTTGGAGTGAACGGCGGGTATATCGTGACCAGCAAGAAGGTGGTGAGCTACCTGCGTGAGAAGAATCCATTCTATGTTTATACCAACCCGATCACTCCTTCCGAAGCGACGGCCGCGCTCAAAGCGCTCGATATTCTGGAAAGCGCCGAGGGAGGCGCGCTTCTTTCGCATCTGCGCGAAATGACTGTTCGCTTTGAACGCGGTCTGACCAATCTGGGTTTTGAGACAATTCCCAGCGAGCACCCGGTGGTACCGCTGATGGTCCGCGACACGAAGAAGACATCGGATATGGTGGCCTATCTACGTGAGAATGGCGTTTTAGCTACCGGCTTGAACTTCCCGGTAGTGCCAAAGGGGGATCAGCTCATTCGTTTTCAGATCAATGCCGATCATACGGCCGGCGATATTGATTTTGTCCTGAACATTCTCGAAAAACATGAGTATAGCAGTCGATAGACGATACTATCGTGGAGACGTCGTGCGAAGGACAATAACCGTAATCTGGCTGGTGGCGGCACTGCTGCTTTGCCTGGCAACAGCGCTTCATGCGGCTGACGACGAAGTCGATGTCGAACAACTGGTTCGCGAGATCGACGCATACTATCGCGCTGACAACAGCTATTCCGATATCGAAATGGAGATAGTTACTCCCCACTGGCAACGAACGCTGTCGATGAAATCGTGGACGGAAGGAATGGACAAGACGTTCATTCGCATCGATGCCCCAAAGAAGGACAAGGGAGTGGCAACGCTGCGGTTGGACAACGAGATGTGGAATTACCTGCCCAAAACAGACAAGGTGATGAAGGTGCCTCCGTCGATGATGATGGGTTCCTGGATGGGCTCCGATTTCACCAATGATGATTTGGTAAACGAGTTTTCACTGTTTGAGGATTATTCCTATGACTTGTTCCGACCGGAGGGAGCAGAAAATGATCTGCTTTATCTCCGCTGCGTACCGCGTCCGGACCTGCCGGTAGTGTGGGGCAGTATTGTTGTCGGCGTTCGCCGCGCGGACCATTTGATGCTGTTTCAAAAGTATTATGATGAAAAAGGAAAGCTGATGCGGGTACTGAGCTACTCCGAAGTCCGACAGTTTGGCGATCGCAGGTTGCCCGCTGTTTTGGAACTTGTTCCGCAGAACAAGAGTGGCCATAAGACAGTGATTCGATACCTGTCGGCAACATTCAACAGCAACCTGCCTGATGATGTTTTTTCTCTGCGTCATTTGCGGACGCACAAATAGCGCTGATTAATTGTGCTCACGTTTCGCCTGGCTTTCCGCAACGTGTTCCGCCAGAAGCGTCGAACGCTTTTGACTGTACTCACAATGCTTGGTGGATTTGCTATGGCCTCGATATCTATTGCCTGGTCGGACGGCACATACAGTCGCATTATAGACATGTTCACACGCAATCGAATTGGTCATATTCAGGTGCATTCGGCAGGCTATCTTGATCGCCCTTCGTTGTACAAGACGATAGATCATTACAGACAGGTGGGGCGTGTAATTGCGGAAACCAAAGGTGTTGTCGCCTGGGCGCCGCGACTGCTTTCTGCGGGAATCGTTCAGGTAGGGGACAAGAGCGCAACGGCACAGATAATAGGGATTGACCCGACTTTGGAAAGGCGGGCGACACGATTCGACAAGAAGATAATCGAGGGGCAGCCGCTCGCCACGGAGGCGTCGCATCAGGTCGTTTTGGGGGATATGCTGGCCGACCTGCTCAAGGCCAGAGTAGGTGATACCGCTTTGATAGTATCGCAGGGAGCGGACGGCTCGATTGCCAACGATTTGTACGTCATTGCGGGGACGGCATCGAGCGGCGATGACATGACCGATCGCTCGGCGTTCTATCTGCACATATCCGATGCACAGGAGTTGCTGGTCCAGCCGGATCAGGCGCATGAGATTGTTATCGTCGCAAACGATATAGATGATGTTGAGGATATGATCTTAGGTCTTGCAGAATCGCTGGACAATTCCAATCTGGCCATAGATTCCTGGCAAACCGTTGCCAAATCATTTTACGATGCTATGCGCGTCGACCAAGAGGGAAATGCAATCACGCTGTTTGTCATTATGCTGGTGGTGGCAGTCGGAGTACTAAACACGGTATTGATGACGGTGCTTGAAAGAACGAGGGAATACGGAATGCTCCGAGCGGTCGGCACCCAGCCGATGTTGATTATCCGGCTGGTGCTTTATGAAGTGTTTTTTATGGCCGTCATTTCGATAGTCCTGGGCATATTCGTTGCGCTACCGGGGAATTATCTTCTGATGATCTACGGCATTAAGATGCCGCAGGCGCTGAGTTACGGGGGAGTGACCTTTTCGCATTTGTATAGTGAGTTGAATATCCGTAGCTATGTTATTCCAGCCATAACTGTCGTGATCTCTGCGTTGGTGGTCGGTCTGTTTCCGGCGATACGTGCGGCGCGGACTGCTCCGGCTCGCGCAATGAGGATGCACTGAGATGGGCCGCTTCGTTCTTTATGCCAAGCTGGCCTGGCGCAACCTCTTTCGCAACAAGAGGCGAACGATCATAGCCGGAACCGCAATTGGAATCGGGTTGGCATCCCTGATCTTTGTCGATGGAGTCATGCTCGGAATGGAAAAGAACATGACAGCCTCAGCAACATCTTCGTTCTTAGGCGAAGCGCAAATCCATGCAGCAGGATACCGCGATGCACGCGAGAGCGCGTTAGTTATTCACAACCTTAACTCCGTGTTGACAACCCTTGAACATAGCGACATAGTTGACCGTTCAACGGTGCGAGTATTTTCGCTTGCGACTATTAGTTCACCCGGAAACATTGCCGCAGTCTCGTTGGTTGGAATCGAGCCATCGACAGAGCAGTACTTGTCGCAGATTGATGATGCCATGATCGAGGGTGCCTATTTCGAAGGTGATGACAGGCACGACCTGACAATTGGCAGTCGTCTGGCGGAAATCCTGGAAGTAGTCATTGGGGACCGCGTGGTTGTCACTGTTGCTCAGTCAGACGGCGGGGACCTTTCTCAGGAAATGTTTCGGGTAAGCGGTATCTATCACTTCAACGCGAACGATATGGATCGTGCGATGGCCTTTGTGCGAATCAGCTCTGCCCAGAAGATGCTGGCCATCGGATCGGATGTTCATGAAATTGCACTTACTTTCGTGGATCGGAATCTTGCACAAAATGATTCGCTTCCCTTCTGGGAGGAATTGTCGCGATACAACAATGAAGCCGTAAGCTGGCAGATCCTGCTGCCACAGATTCAGGCGGCGCTGGAACTGGTCGGATTTACTATGCTCTTGGTTGGATTGATTCTGTTTGGCGTTGTCTCGCTGGGAATTGTCAACACGTTGTTTATGTCCATGTACGAACGGATGTTTGAATTTGGCGTGCTTCGCGCTGTTGGGACGCCGCCGTTTGCAATGGCCCAGCAGATTATGCTCGAGGCGGCATCGCTGGCTGTGGTCAGCGTCGTAATTGGTTCGCTCATAGGCTGGGGTGTAACGTATTATGCGCTCGTGACGGGTATCGACTATCGAGGTATCGAGTATAGCGGGATTACTATTCGCACGCTGCTCTATCCGGTGCTCGAGTTGCGTCAATTTGTCTTCTATCCACTGGTAACGGGGTTTCTGACAGTTGTTGTCGGGCTGTATCCGGCGGTATATGCGGCTCGTCTGTCGCCGGCAAAGGCGATGCGACGTAGTATGTAGATGTGATGAGGTTTATCGTATGGCCGAAGTAAAACGAGATTACGTAATCGTTGCGCGCGATGTAGTCAAGACATACTCTGACAATGGCGTGCCGGTGCATGCGGTTTGTGGAATCGATCTCACGGTCGAACGGGGGGAGTTTACAGCAATCGTCGGTCCGTCCGGATCGGGAAAGACGACTTTCTTGAACCTTATCTCCGGTCTTGATACGGTGAGCGAAGGGGAAGTGTGGCTGGGTGGACGTCTGATTTCGAGCATGAGCGGACGGCAGTTGTCGGATTATCGGCGCGATCATGTTGGTTTCATATTCCAGGCATACAATCTTATTCCCGTTCTCTCGGTGAGGGAGAATATCGAATATGTCTTGCTCTTACAGGGGTTGCCAACTATGGAACGGCATCAGCGTGTGGCCGATATTCTTGAGCGAGTAGGTTTGAGTGGTCTGGCCGATCGACTTCCCACCAAGCTTTCGGGTGGTCAGCAACAGCGAGTGGCAGTGGCCCGCGCCATGGTATCGCGACCGTCGCTGGTGCTGGCCGACGAACCGACGGCCAATCTCGACTCTAAAACCGGCGCCGACCTTTTGGACATGATGCGCGAACTCAACCGCTCCACTGGAATGACATTTCTGTTTTCGACTCACGATCATATGATTATGGAGCGAGCTACGCGCCTGATAACGTTGCAGGATGGGCGAATCACCGGCGATGAAAACCGGAACTAATCGAGAGTAGAGTGATGAAAATTGCAGGTTGCGTCCGAATATGTACGCTTGCTCTTGTGCTGTCTTTTGCAAGCGTGTCGACTTATGGCGGCGACCGTTTTTCTATTGGCGGCTATTACAAGAATTACTTTGTTGCATTCGATCGAGCCGTGCCGCAGTCGCCGTTGCAAAATGGCACAAATCCTTTGCTGGGAGCTGTCACTAACCGCTTGCGACTGACCGGGAGGTTTGACCTGACCCAACGGGTTGCAATCGAGACCGCTTACAACATCTCACCTCATATCAAGGACCGCGTATTCTTTGCAACATCGTTGTTAGCAACCGGTAGTGCGAACCGAGCCTACCGGGTTACAGACTTTGACGCTATGCTCTACCCTTCACGGGCCGACGATGTCGCCACGTTTGCGATCTTCCACAATCTTGATCGCGCCCTGATAAGCATCAGCACCGACCCTGCGGACATCTTTGTCGGCCGTCAGGCGATTGCATGGGGAAGCTCCAGGGTAGTCAATCCGTCCGATGTCGTCGCGCCTTTTCGGTTTGAGCAACTCGATGTTGAGGATCGTATCGGTGTCGACGCCATCAGAATTAGGGCACCGCTGGGGGATTTGGGGGAGCTGGATATCGGGTGGATTGCCGGGGAAGATTTCGATTTGGATAACAGCGCGGCATTCGTTCGAACAAAGGTCTATCACTGGGAGTCGGATATTTCATTGATCGCAGTTGAGTTCCGCAGGCACTTGATGCTAGGTTTCGATGTTGCCCGCTCAGTCGGTGGCGCCGGAATCTGGGCAGAGGGGGCGTATGTTTTTGCCGATGCTTTTCGACAAGTTACATTGATCAACAACCGCGACTACTATCGTTTGTCGGTTGGCGCTGATTACAGCTTGTCGGCTTCAGTTTACGGCTTGGTTGAATATCATTTCAATTCTATCGGTGAAAATGATATACAGACTGTCAGGCCGAGCGGGTCGGGTGCGGCTTATCTTGACGGTGCGGTCTACCTGATCGGCAAACATTACCTGATGCCGGGGTTATCGTGGCAAGTCACTCCCTTGGTCTCGGTTTTTGGACAAACTGTCTGGAATGTCACTGATCCTTCGGCCTACTTCACGATCTCCGGAGAGTACAATATCGGCGAGGATATCTATCTGGGGAGCGGCGCGTCGGTGGGATTGGGCAGCGGCCCGGATATGGTTGTTAGTCGTCCGGGGTTCACACCTCGTCTTCGGTCGGAGTTTGGTTCCTGGCCTGATTTCTACTATACGTCATTTCGATACTACTTTTAGATGTCGGAAATCACGCCAGGCTTCTTCTTGGCGCTCACCCCGGAAAAACAGTGGCACATATCGACCGATCTGGCGTTATATTGTACCAGACAATGACAGAAAACATGAAGGAGATGCTATGCCGCTAAACAAATCAAGCGAAGAAATTAAAGAGGCCGTCAAAGAACATTATGGGTCAGCTATTTCCGGGCAGACATCCTGTTGTGGCCCGCAGACGTTCGACCCAAAAGCCGCTCGGCGCTTTGCCGAAATGGCCGGATATAGCGAAAACGAACTGGCCGCTATGCCCGAAGGGGTCACTTCCTTCGGATGCGGCAACCCGGTCAATTTCATAGATGTTACCAAAGGCCAGACAGTACTTGATCTTGGCAGCGGGTCGGGGCTTGATTTGATTCTGGCTTCGAGCAAGGTAGGCACTCAGGGCAAGGTGATCGGGCTGGACATGACGCCGCAGATGATCGACGTTTGCAAAGAAAACCTGAAAGCGGCCGGTGTGACAAACGCCGAAGTGCGCATAGGTGAGATGGAGAAAATGCCTGTTGCCGACTGTGAGACTGACTGGATAATATCCAACTGTGTTATCAACCTGTCGCCGGAGAAAGAGAAAGTCTTTGCCGAAGCACTTCGGGTGCTCAAACCGGGCGGGCGGATGCTGGTTTCCGATATTGTCACTCTCAATCTCTCCGATGAACTGCGTGATAACATTACCGCGTGGGTTGGCTGCATCGCGGGGGCGGTGGAGGAAGACGAGTATATCCGGCTGGCAAGAGAGGCCGGGTTCGAGGATGTCGCAATTATCGATAAGCTAGTATATGACGGTCCCTCGCTGAAAGCGCTGGCCAACGATGCCTGTGGTTGTGGTCCGAACGATGTAGCCCTGACCACCGCAGTTGTAGACAAGTATGCCGGCAAGGTGGCCACAGTGAAGCTCTCGGCCAGAAAGCCTGAGTGATCTGGAGGTGCCCTTTCATCCTGTCACTCCCTTGAAGACGGGAAATTCTTCAGGCGAATAACTTGCGAACGGAATATATTGGATGGTTTTCTCCTCTTTTCGCGGGAGTGACGACTTTTTGAGCGGCGCGCCGAGCTATCATCCTGTCAGAAAACAG
>JBHHVC010000034.1:0-18363 GCA_046754125.1 Candidatus Zixiibacteriota bacterium | reverse complement strand
AGCCATCCAGTGCTGTCTTACTACCGATGCGGCGATACCAACTCCGACACGTCCGGACCGGATATCGTCGATTTGACATTTCTGGTCGACTGGTTGTTTGGCGGGGGAGATCCGCCACCTATAATGGAAGCAGCCGACCTCGATGGCAGTGGTGGCCTGCCGGACGTTGTCGATCTAACAACTCTTGTCGAGTTTCTCTTCGGCCAGGGCAGCACCCCGACCTGCTAAGACAGCAGCCTCGTACGTCCGGACGTACAGGGGGGACGTGACACTGTTCCGGGATCTGTTGACAATCTTCCCATCTCGGTCGTTCTTGGATTCCTGTAATTGATTACGAAGGAACCGCACTGCCGCAATGAATCTGATTATACTTACTGACGACGACCAGACAGCCGACGGCCACTACAGGCTGAGCGACCACCGCGCCGAGCATATTCGCACTGTCCTGAAACTATCGGTCGGCGACAATATCGAAGTAGGTCTTGTCGACGGCGGCGCAGGCTCCGCCCGGATCAAGTCGGTAGAGAAGAACGAAATCATTGTTGCCTGTGAGACTCTGGTAATATCGCCGCCGCCCAGCCCGATCGTCGACATAATCTGCGCCCTTCCCCGACCGCAGACACTGCGAAAGTTGCTGTCAACAATCGCGACTATGGGAGTGCGCAGGCTGTATCTGATTCGGGCAAATCGAGTAGAGAAAAGCTACTTCCATTCACCGCTACTCACTCCCCATCGCTATCGACGCTATCTGCTCGAAGGGCTTTCTCAGGGAAAACTAACCAGAATGCCGCAAGTGCACATTCACAATCGCTTTCGAACATTCCTCGAAGACGACCTCCCGGCCTATGAAAAGCAGGAGTCAGATTCCCCCCTTAGGCTCGTGGCCGACGGCGACGCAACAATACTTCTTTCCGACCAATATGACGGCGCCGCCGGTCGCCTGCTGCTTGCCTTCGGGCCGGAGGGCGGATGGGTACCATTTGAGATTGAGCAATTTGAAAAGGCGGGCTTCTGCATAATACGGCTCACTCGAACAGTGCTGAGGGTCGAAACAGCTGTGACGGCGGCTCTTGCCCAGATTGAACTATTGCGCCTGAAATCGACAGCGCCATAGTCACTCATGCATCGCCTCGGTTCCTGGCTTTCTACCAGCTTGAGCAAGGTCGTATGAAACCGAATGCTGTTCCCTTACGTATGATTGTTCATTAGGATACACAACACTTCTCTAGTGCCGGAAAGCGAGACCATGCGGAAGAAAAAGACGATTCGTCGCACGATCAGCCGGTGGGTTATGTGGGTGGCAGCGGTACTGTTCGCATTGTTCGCCCTTCAGGTTACAGTGCTTGCCTTTCCTCAGTTGATCATCCCCCACAGCGTTCAGGCTGGTACGGTTGTAATCTACTATGACGGCACGCCCGGGACTGACGTTTACAAGCTAGCCAATGAAGTGGGCAAGCGGCTTCAAGGAAGCGGATTCTATGATTCCTCCAGGACAGATCGAGTGTTTCTGTGTCAAAGCCAAAGACTATACACACTGTTCACCCTTCTGGCAATGGTGCCTAAGCAGGCACAAGGATTCGGTCTGTCGATATTTGACAATACTTTTGTCAGCGAATTGCGGGTAACCGGGCTGACCGAAAGAAGCGGGGGATTTCCAAAGTACGGGATTTGGGAGGGAAGTCTTGCCCACACCATAACCCACGAGATAGGTCACCTGTATATGACCGACCGAACTGGCCGAAGTAGATGGAAAAGCCTACCTCATTGGAAACAGGAGGGCTTCCCCGAATATGTGGCCAATATCGCCCCGATTCACGAAGACAGTCTGGCTACCCTCCCCCACCGGTTTGGCATTCTTAACACTGAACGAGTGTGGGGTTACACCCAGCGTTGGGACCGCATCCATTACGAGGCCGGGCTGCTGGTCGAGTTCCTTTTTGACATTCAGGGTCACACACTTGACGATTTCGTGGCCGATAGCGTCACGAGGGAAGAGACACATGATGCCATGATGGCATGGATTGACGCACAGCAGAACAAACCATAAGCAGCCTAGTCAAGAAAGCGTTCAATCTCGCCTACCAGTGAAACTCCGATCTCATTCAAGATGTTATGGAAAAAGGAGTCTCATCGGTGACCAGAATCGACCCGGAACAGCCCCGCGCTCACTTTCTGTTTTTGACGGTTATTTGCCTCGCCGTACTCAGTGGCTGTTTTCTCGACTCCGGATCTGCCAAAAGAGTAGCCGGTAACCAAAACGACTCCAATTGCAAGATGTTCATTACAGCTCTCGTCAACCCCACCGACACCGAATTACGTGCGATCTGCACGGATTCTGAAGACTTTCCGGTCTTCCAGCGAAGTGAGTTTGTCACCGACTCTGAGGGTATAAACGGGACTTTCGTCTATTGCTGTCGCAAATGACCCCAATACCGCTCACAAAAAAAGAGGCCGGCAATAGCCAGCCTCTTTTTCAAAACATGATGGTCGTGTCTTTATCAGACCAACGTACGGACTGGCTTACCAGGACCGTCCGCGACCGCCGCCGCCACCACCGCGAGGTGAGTTATTGCGAGGGCGTGCTTCGCTGACGTTCAGCGCACGGCCGTTAAGGTCCTGACCATTCAGGCCAGTGATTGCGGCGTTTCCATTTTCGTCGCTGGACATCTCAACAAAAGCGAATCCTCTTGGTCTTCCACTGTCTCTGTCCGTGATGATGTTTACGCCTGAGACTTCTCCGAAGCCCTCAAATGCCTGGCGTAACATTTCCTCTGTCGTGTCATACGGCAGATTACCAACGTAGATATTCATTCTACACTCCTGATTCGTTTACCCCTGCACGCACTCGCTCTCGCGAGAACGCGGTAGTCAGGGCAAACACATTAAACTTGCGCACTATTGCGCGTTCGGTCCCTGATTTCAACTTTTCCAAAGAGTTTGATAAAACGAACAAAGCCTCAACAAAAGCAGTGACAGAAAACCAATACTTACATGCAATTATATCGGTTGATTTCAATAAAGTCCACACAAAAATCGAATTATTCTCTCTTTTTTTGACAAACCTATGTGGAGTACTCAGGCTCGCCCGGTGGGCCACAACTTGCTGTGGGTTAAGGCAAAAACACTTAACCCCAATCACTTACGGCCCAATAATTGTAGAATCAGCGGACCGGTCAGCTCATGGCTGACACCGGCGGCACGGCGACAGGCCGGTCAAGGCGGCCTCAGTCCGGCTGTCAAACGACCGATACTGCCCCGACCGCCGATTCTCAATCGACCGGCAACCGGGACGGTGAAAACGATACGATCCGGCCAGATTGATATACTCAGACTCGCTCGGATGCTCCACCGACCAGATACCTGCGCCCGACCTGATTGCCCTTCGCTGAGCCTCCAATAAAACCCGCGTCTCCTCTCGGCTAATATCCGTATCTCTAAATAGATACAGGTTTGCGTACCCGGAGTCGACCAATTCACTGTTTACAAACAGATCGTCGACATAAAGATACCCGAGCAGTCGGCCATATTTGTCGCGCCTCCGCCTCGCATACTCAATGCGTGCTGCCTTGCCCAGGCAAAGCCGCGAAGTAAAAGCGGTCGCCCGATCGTAGAAAGCTCGACCCTTTTCGGGAGTATCTATCGAAAGCAGCCGCACTTCGTCGCCGCCGCGCAACTCTACCGTGTCTCCGTCAAGAACCTTCACAACGACAAACCGGTCGTCGGGAACGGCATCATCGCCGATTCGCTCGACCAGTCGGACAGTCAGGATAACAGCGACCAGAACTAAAGTCGCCAGCCAACGCCAGATTCTCATCTTGCGACGTGAGAGCCTGCCTCCCGATCGATTCTGCACAGATGGCTTTCTCTCGGTATTCCGCTTATTCACTACTGCGAATCTCCGAATACCCCCGGCCGGTCGGAGAAATCTCTATAAGTTGCTCTACCCGATCCTTCAGATCTTCGATGTGAGTTACTAAGACAATTTGCGGGAAACGATGGCGCAAATGCGCAAGTGCGCCGATTATCAGTGACTGCCGCTCGGTATCCTGAGAACCGAAGATCTCATCAAGAATCACAAATGACCGATCCAGCCCGACCGACTCCGTCAGGGCCTGAGAAATTGCCAGCCGCAAACAGAGGTTGGCAAGGTCCTTCTCACCACCTGAAAACCGCTCCACTCCATAAAAGCTGCCGTTGTCCAAAAGCCGCAGATTGTACTTCTCGTCCAGCTCGACCAGCGTATACCGGCTGTCGGTCATGTCCGAAATCAATGCGCTAGACAGCTCGGCCAGACGAGGACGGATACTGACAATGATATTGCTGCGATACTCCGACATCAGCCCGCTAAGCTTGGTGACATAGTAGGCAGAGTCGCGGTATTCCTCCAATTGCTTACCAATTTTCTCGTATTCGCGACGACGGTCAAGCTGTCCCGATAGCTCGGTCTGAACAACCTCGCGCTCCTTTTCTTTTAAGAGCCGACTTTCGCGTACAGCAGCAAGCTCGGTTTGAGCCTTATCAAATGCTTGACGACGCCGTTCGCACTCGGCCGGGTCGAATCCAAGTTCCGACAGTTGCCCTTCCAGTTCTTTAACGGAAGCTACACACTGTCCGGCTTCCTTGTTTGACTGCTCAATCGAATCACGTACTCGCAAGGTGGTGCCGAGGGCACCCCGCAAGTCGTCGCTGCGCCCCTTGACTTTATCAAGCCGCTCGACTCTGGCCGACAGATCTGCATATTCTGCCGCATCGAAACCGTCTGCTATCTCGGCAATCGACGCTATCTGCAACTTCACCTGATTGAACTGCTTTGCCAGTCGACTGCCCTGGTCAGAAACCGTGGCTTTTTCTGTCCGCAACGATTTCTGAAGAACCGACTGCTCGTAGCCCTTCTTTCGCCGACCTTCCAGCTCAGTCACCAACTGGCCGCGCTTTTCCCCCTGATCTTTGAGCGACGTTAGCGAATTCGCCAGCATCTCGCCCTGCTTCGTCAATTCGCTGATCTCCGCCTGGAAATGCTGTCGAATCGTGGAGAGATCATCCCCCAAACGCCTTCCACATCGGTCGCAGACCGATTCCGGCCCAAACCGGCTTATTTCGTCAAGCTGTTTCGTCAGCCGCGCGACATCATTTGTCACTCTCGACTGTTCTGCAAGAAGACGGCTGTATTCCGCTCGGGCGCTCTCAAGTTCTGCTCGGGCGGCCGCTATTTGTTCCTCGCTGACAGCGCCAATCTGCTCGAGCAACTGCTCGGATTCCTCTAACTGCCTGTCAAGCGCAGCCACTTTCTCTGCTCCCTCATTGAGTTGGCCGCTCAGCAAACCATGCTGCTCCAAAAGCTGTTTGTGCAATTCAACCTTTTCCGCTGACTTTTGCATCCGCTTGTATCCGGACTGGACAACATCCCTCTCCTTGAGTTGGGCAGCCAGACTGTCCAATTCCCGTTGCAGGCCAAGCAGCCGTTTCTGCTCCGCTTCCAGCTCCCTCAGATTCTGCCGCAGCGACTCAAGCCGTTGCCGCTTCGTCGAGAGCTCGTTGCCAATCTGAGTAGCCCGATCTTTGATACTTTCGAGCATATCCCATTTTTTCTTTGCCTCCTGCATAGCCCGCAACTGATCCTGTTCGCCGCCTATGGTCGATTTAAAGTCTGCCGTTAGCTTGGCCACTCGAGTTGTAAGCTGCTCAATACGGACCTCAATCTGCCCTCTTTCGGCTATCTGTCTTTCCAGAACATCCGCCTGTCCGGTCGCCACCCGGGCATCGGTCTTAGCCCTCTGAATTGCTTTATCGAGCCGCTCCACCCCCAACATCCCCGCCAGATAGTCCTTCCGCTTAGCTGGCGGCAGATCGCTCAGAGCATTTAACTCCTGCTGCCGGGCCAAAAACGAGGTGCAAAACCCCTTCCAGTCCAGCCCCAAAAGCTGCCCAATCGACTCTTTCGCCTCTGTCACTCCGACTGCATGGGCCGATTCACCACGAAAAAGCTCCACCTCATTGCGCTCGCTCCGGCCGACAATACGCCGACTGACACGATATCTCTGGCCACTTACACTAAAATCAAGCGTCACCTCACAACTTTCATCCCTCCCGGCAAAAGTGGATCGAATCTCCTCCTTGCCGGTCCTGGATGCCTGGTTGCCATATAGGGCCCAGGCCACCGCTTCAATAATCGTCGATTTCCCAGCCCCATTGGGACCGACCAGACCAATGATCTTGTCCTGAAAGGTCAAATCCGACTGTTTGACTACCCGAAAGTTCCGAATAGTCAGTGAATGCAACTGCATACCCGCCAAATACCGTTGCTGGCCCCTTCTTGTCAACTGAATGATTGTTGTAGTCTTCTCCCACCAATACCTTACTCTCCCCTCAGGCCGGCGGCCCGCCCCAGGGTGGGTGGACCCTGTCCCGACAATCAACCCTACCTCCCTGTACCCCAACAACTTACAACAAATAGCCGCAAATGGGAAAAGGCTTACAAAAAAAGGAAATAACTTCCGACTTTCCTGTTGACAAAATGAGCAACAGTCGCTACATTAGGCACTGAGCGTGTTTAAGTTACTTCTGATCTTACAAGAGCCAACTTAGTCTAGATTAGTGTAACAACCTCTTTAAAGAACTGAATAATGCTAACGTACTAACGCCTCGTTGCGTTTGTATGCACGTCTGTCGGCGTCAGCCGGTTAGTAGGGTATTAACTCAAAAACCGAACTCCGACTTCGTCGTACATTCTAAAGTATTATCCGGTTAGTCCAGATTTATCTCATGCCTTCCATCATTAAACGTCAAACCCCCTCTCCGCCATTTCGAGTGGATTGTGATCATATATGGAGGACCAAACTTGAGATTAGGCCGAGATTCAAGCGTTCAGAAGCGTCGGCCTCTTTCAAACACTACACAACTGCTAATTTTAACTGGAGCGTTTCCACTTCTTGGAAATCAGGCTCCGACTCCGATGAGAGGATTAATTATGAGCTTTGTCGACCAGAGCATTTTGCCCGCACTTCCCTAGACATAGCGGGACCGGTCGGTCGCCTCATGACACCCTGTTTACAGGGCGGTCCGGCGATTGCCACCTTTGGAAAACAAGTTCTGTTTGTCCTTATTTTAAGGAGGATTAGATGTTAAAAAGACTGTTAATCGCAGTATTCGTTTTGGGTCTCTTTCTGACACTCAGCGGTACGGCATTCTCTGATATTGGCAAGGGACCTCTGAACCCCGTCATTAAGGTCGACCAGAGCAACGCTCGGTTCAACGACCTTTCTGACGCACGGCCTCAGAATGAATTGCCGATGCAGAGCAAAATCCCTGGGTCCGCCCTTCAGGCGATTACTCCCCAGGCCGTTCCGCCGACACCGGCGTCCGGAAGTTTCTGTACCTCCCAGTGGTATCACAACGGTGGCGCAGCATTCTACTTCCAGGATCCGGACTACTTCGGTGCCCCCTTCAGTGTGGGCCTGAATAATGTCCGTTTCACTTCGGACCCCGGCTATGTGTGCAGCTTGAAGACTGCGTGGGTGCTCACCTACGGCGCCGCTACGGTCGGTGATCCGACCCTGCGTGTATATCTTTGGGACGATGACGGCTTCGGATTCCCGCTGAACAAGCTGGACTCTGTCGACGTTCCGTATGCAAGTTATTACGCTGGCGGCGGCTTTAACTGGGCGGGCGCAGACTTCACACACGGCGGCACTGTTGATCATATCTTCAGTGACGGCGAAGAGTATCACATAGGTTTTGCCTCGATTGCAAACTCACCGGACGACTCACTCGGTTTCCTGACTGATGACGGTACCGGTCACGATGGCGCTACTCCGCTTCGCAACCAGGTTTGGTTGGGTGGCGGCGGTACCGACTTCTGGATCGAGTATGCCGGTCTGTTGTCGAGCGGCAGCGATGTCGGCTTGTTAATCGAAGCTGATCTGTGTAAGTTTGAGATCCCATTTTCCGATTGCCATTGGGAATCTTACTGGAGCAACATTGCGTACTTCTGGAGAGCTCCACACATTGTGTACGGTGATTCTTCATACGCGCAGCGCTTCAGCGTTTCCGGACCGGAGACTCTGATGCTCGTCGACATGTATGTGTACGACGATGCCGGCAGCCCTTCGGCTACGGACGTTTTCGGTAATAATACCGTTAACTGTACCATTTATGACGATGCCGGCGGCGTCCCCGGCGCTACTGTTGCATCGCTCTCTATTGCCCCGGCAGGCTATCCGGCCTTCCCTGCGGCAACTACTTTTGACTTTTCGGCCTCAAACCTGGTCTTTACATCCGACTTCTGGGTGGCTTTCTCGTCCGACGGTTCATTTGCATCGTCGACATACGAAGCCTGTCTGTCGTCTGATGGAAGCGACGGTTTGGGACGTTCCGCATCCAACTGGGACACCACCGGCTTCGGAGACTACGGCTGGGTGGACATGCTTTCCGGATGGGGTGTCGATGTCAACTTCTTGTTTGACGCCTATCTGTGTAAGGATGAGTTCTCAATCTGTGGAACCGGCCCCAACTGCACCGCCGGTCTGGCGTATTTCTGGCGTCTGCCGGATGCCTGGGGCGACGTGGCAGATGCGCAGATGCGCGCTGCAGTCGGCACAGAATGTCGTGTCGAGAGAGTGCGTTGGGCCTTATATGACAACGGCTCGCCAAACGCCTATACTGACAGTTCGCGTATTTCGGTTTACTCCGATGCTGGCGGCCTGCCGGGCGCAGAACTCGCTGGCGTGACCTTGCAACCTGCTGACTACATCCTGTTCCCTGCGAATCAGGAAGTCGACTTCACCGGTCTCCCCGGTGGTGGCGTGAGTGTCAGTGGTCAGTATTGGATTGTCATAGAGTCCTATTCTCCTGACTCCGCCTTGGGTATTCGGACTCTGTCCGATGCGGGCGGCGGCGGCTGTGACCTTCAATCAGCCGAGTTCTGGGGCATCTGGGCCTATATGGGTCCCGACTGGGGTCTCCCGGATGACATAGCCTTTATTGCCGAGTCTGATCATTGCTGTATTCCGTTCCCGGAGCGCGACTGCGCCGGAGCGGGCGAACAGTGGTCAACTCTCGGTCACGATCAGGGCCGCACCTCTGCTTCCGATAACTCGGTTTCAGATTCATGGTGTGACCTGACCGAAGTATGGACGTATGAAGACCCGGTCCAGGGCGTTCAATTCACCTCTCCTATCATCCATGGTGACGCCGTAGTCCAGTCCTTCTCCGACCATTACATTAAGTTCGATCTGGCTTCCGGAGCGCCGATCTACACTCTCACGGGAGCACCGTGGGGTAGTAGCATCCGTTGCGCACCGTCTGTAGCCACTATCGATATTGGCGGCACGCCGACCGAAGTGATGTTCACTTCCGGTGGTAGCGACCGCTCGATCATCGCTGTTGACTATGCCACCGGCGCCATCATCTGGAGCCGTGACATTAGCACAGTCGGTATCGGCGGTCTGTACGGTAACACCCGCTGGGGTGTCTTCACTGTCCTGAATTTCGGCGGCATCGATGTCGTCTATTGGGGCACTGATGACGGAGCAGTCGTCGCGGCAGAAGCCGCTACTGGCACTCTGTATGCCGGATGGGGCGTCAACCCCGTATACCTGAATGCATCAACCTTTAAGTCCGGCGCCACCGATGGATCGTCGCTGTTCTACGGAACCTGGCCTTCGGCCGGAACCGATGGCGACATCTATTCGCTCGATGCCGCGACTGGCGCGATCAATTGGCAGCTCTCCTCCTCAGGCGGCCTTCAGGCTGCACTGATGTGGACTCCCAATCCGTCCGCAGCCGAGTCATTCCAGAGTGGCGTGGCCTACGAAGGCGGCGCGCTGTACAGCCAGGCCGACTTCGGCGTTGGCTCATCCCCGGGTTCTGATTTCCCGGCTGATGGTGTGTTCTACTCGATCAATGCCTCTAATGGTAGCTTGAACTTCTCCGTTGGAGCCAGCACTGGTCTGCGCTATGCCAACGTTGTTGTTGATGCCAACCATGTCTATGTCGGCGCGCTCTCGCACTGGCTCAACCCGCCTCCGGGCGGCAACCTCTACGCCGTCAATCGCGGTCTCGGAACCATCGACTGGGTACAGCCTCAGCTTACTGGTGAAGGGTACTGGACCGACGGCGCTCTGAGTTGTGAGCCTCTGGGAGCTCCCGATCAGTTGTTCTGGCTCGACGATGAAGCCTTCCTGCGCTGCGTGAACAGCACCAACGGCGACGAAATGTGGCGCCGTCGTGTTGATCAGCCATCCACACTTCCGGGTGGCGCTGCGCTGGCTCCGAGCAGCCTCGGCGACATTTATCTCGCCGTTGCTGACTTCTGGGGCGACGTCTATGTCCTGTCAAAGGGTGTCGATCGTCCGCGCCTGGAAATCCAGACCTACAGCCCGGCGGTACCGGTTGAATTCGGTCCCGCAACTTCGTTGCCGGTCCCTCTACCCGGTATATTCACGAACACCGGTTGTACTGACCTCACCGTCAGCGACCTGTTGTTTGACGACGTTGATCCCGGAGTTGGTATCCCCAGCTTCTCGATCACGACTATCCGTCCCGATGTGGATGCCTTCGCGCAGTCAATTGCTGTCTCGCTGGCTCCTAATGCTGACAAGTTCGCAGGCCTGCTCAGTCGCAAGACTCTGGTCGACGGACAAGACAGCCCGATCGTGTCGGCTCGTGAGATCAACCGTCGTTCTGAGATCAGCAACAAGGCGGCTTCCGCCTTCCCGGCTATCCTGAACTCTCCCGGCTACCACGCCACCAGCCCGATGCCAGGTATCCTGGCCGCAGGCGACACGACTGACGTGGTACTGGACGTTCAGCAGGTTAATATCACTCGCGGACCGTCGCAGTTCTTCATGAGCGTAGTGTCCGACGATCCTGATTTCTTCCTGAATGACGTCCTTCGTCTGCCGGTTGTCCAGGTTACTCTGGTCGGTGGCTGCCTGCTCGACGTTGAATCCCTCGCCTTTGGCGTGGGCGCTGCCAATACCCGGACTGTGTACAACACGTCCGCTCTTGGTGACTTCAACCTCGTTGGAGGCGCTGCCGGAGATCCGACAGGATTTGACGTTGACGGTGACTTCGCCAGCTACTTCGGTGGTTCGCTCATTTATGGTGTCAGCACTCATCGTGTTGCCATGAGTGCCCCGCTGTGGGACGGTTCTGGCGAGCAGTTGATCTCTTCGCAGGCCGATCCTAACTGGTGTGACAATAGCTGTCATCCCTTCCTGGATGCCGGCGTTTCTCTGATGTACGGTACCATCCCTGTTGGAATCACTTCCGATGGTGGTGTTAGCTACACTCAGATCGTGGCCAACATCGTGTGTGCCACCTATCTCGACTCCGTCCAGAACTTTGATGACGGCGGCGGCGGATGGGACTGGACTTCACCGAGTACTGCGCCATTCGACAACGACTCGACTGTCGGCCTGATGGTTCAGTCGACGACTGTTGGTACTATCGACGTTCCAGAGCTGCACGGTGTGACCATCGAGAAGATGGAAATCACTGAGCGCAACGGCGACTCGGTAACCGGCTGGTATCTTGGATCTTTTGCCGACTATGACAACGGCGGTGACACCACCAACTATGGTGCTGCTGTCTCCGGTGGCTGGGCATACTCGCCTGGCTCCGACGTTGTCTGGGGCGAGACAAAGATTCCGTTCGGGTGTCTTAACACTCAGGGCGAAACCTTTGACAACGCTCCGGCTATCAATAGCCATGGCATGATCGGTCCGCAGGCGCTTTGGGATGTGAACGCATATTTTGATTCTGCGTACTCGTTCATGAGCACCCTGTCCGGTGCTTCCGCTCAGGTAATGAGCGCGGGCGACGGCGAAATGCACATGACATTTGCCTCCCATGACTTTGCCGGTGGTGAGACCTACTCTGTTGGTGTTGCTCACTATCGTCAATCTGGTGTGGCAAACCCTGATGATCCTAACAGCCCCGAACTCGTAGCTCTGTCGAAACTGGTCAACCAGTTCGCAGGCTTCGGTCGCGGCGATATGGATAATGACGGCAATTACAACATTGCCGACGTTGTCATCCTGGGCGCGCATGTCAATGCCGGTGGTCCTGGAGCGATTCCGTTCCAGCACCTTGGTGATGTTGACGCTAGTGGCGCCATCGATCAACTCGATGTCGACTATCTCGCCAACTTCATCATGTGCGGTCCTTGTCCGAAAGGTGGCTGGACTTTCTAATCTGATTAGAAAACACATTCACCGATAGATAGAAGCGAGGAGGTTCTCTCCTCGCTTCTTTTTTGTTGCAACCTTCGCCCTGTCCCGCCTTATAAACCCTATGACTGAAAACAGGAACGACTCCGGTACCCCACCTATCAGTTGGGTCTTTGTATGATTGACGGCAGCAACGACGCCGAAATCCAGACCCTGTCCGCCCTGCTGGCCGACCTCTACAAAATCGATGCTGTCTATCGCCGGGGAAACAGGATGAACCTGTCACTGACCTGTCGCCATAATCCAGAGATATCACTTTCCCTCATCACCGACCGATTGAAATCCGCAGGCTACAGCTTCGACCTTGTGACGGATGCCCCACAGCTTGCTGTGGGTCCCTTGGTGGACGGCAGCCCCGGTCCGCCCCTCAACCTCAGCCAAGCCGTGCTCGATATCGATCCTGTACCCCACCTTCGCATCCCTCCGCTGAATATCATTCTCTTCGCGCTCACTCTACTTTCTGTCTATCTGGTACCGGTTCTCAATCGCAACGGCTATGACATCGGGCACACCCTCAGCGACCTTGCCCGAGGAGGCGGACTTGAGTTCACCGCCGCATTGATGTCAATCCTATTCGTCCATGAGATGGGCCATTTCATCGCAGCCCGTCGCAGAAATGTGATCACCTCGTACCCCTACTTCATCCCCGCACCACCGTTCATTAGCATATTTGGAACTTTCGGTGCGCTCATAAAAGTCAAGTCTCCATTTTGGAATCGAAGAGACCTTCTTGAAATGGGCGCCGCCGGGCCAATCGCCGGATGGGTATTCGCTATTGCCTGGCTGATTTACGGGTTATCACACAGTTCACTGGTTTCCATAC
This sequence comes from Candidatus Zixiibacteriota bacterium, assembly GCA_046754125.1. Taxonomy (GTDB): domain Bacteria; phylum Zixibacteria; class MSB-5A5; order GN15; family FEB-12; genus JBHHVC01. Next base: position 5,310 of record JBHHVC010000034.1, on the reverse strand, counting down.
CGACGGAGCCAACACGCGAGATGCTCTTTTCTCTCGATGGCGAATCGATCATTATGAGACTGGCCACGCTAAATATCATTGGCGCGGCGCTGCCCGGACAGCTGTACCAATTGTCCGAGGCTGCATTCGCGGGATGGGTTGGTCTTCTGGTTACCGCAATCAATATGTTGCCGATGGGACAACTCGACGGTGGCCATGTGCTCTACGGCCTGAGCCCAAAATATCAACCAATTATGGGCCGACTCGTTTTGATCGGCCTGGCTTTTCTCGGATACTTTTCTCTTGTGTGGTGGTTATTTGCCGGTCTCGGCCTGATCTTCGGAGTGAAACATCCGCCGACAATCCACAACTACAAATCGCCGAGCCGGCCATCGGTAGCGATGGGCTGGGCAGCACTGATGATCTTGTTCCTGTCGTTCACACCGATACCCTTTCCGTCGCCGTTTCACTAAGGCGCAGGCTGTCGATCACAGAAACATCCTCGCTGCGGCCGTACTGTTTCTTGAAATCAATTTTTCCGGCACGAATCACAGTCAGCAGCGTGTCCACGAGCATCGGATCAAACTGGCTTCCGCTGTGATGCAGCAATTCTTTTACCGCTGTTTCCAGGTCCCGCCCGGCACGGTAAGGACGGTCGGACATAATTGCGTCGAATGTGTCAGCCACTGCAAGCAACCGACCCTCTATTGGAATATTCTCACCCTTTAACCCTTTGGGGTATCCCGCTCCGTCGAACCGCTCGTGGTGGCAGCCTATGTATGGAATCGCCGGTTTGAACAGATTAATGCCCGCGATTATCTTCAGACCAACCTGAGGATGACAGGACATTTGCTTGATCTCTTCTTCGCTCAGCCGACTCGCCTTGTTGAGTATAGCGTCCGGTACACCGATCTTACCGATATCGTGCAACGTACAACCCATGATCAGATGTTCCTTTGCCGGCCTGTCCCAACCCAGTTGGGAAGCCATGAGTTCTGCCAGGCGACAGACTCGATCGGTATGACCGGCAGTATACTTGTCCCGCGCCTCGATAGCGTTGGCCAGCGCACGAATCGCCTGCAGGTACGAGGACCCGACGCTTTCGTTGAGGCGATAATTGGCTACTGCCGAGGCCGCAGCGTTGGACATGATCTTTAGCAATTCAAGCTTGCCCGGAGTGACTTCGTCAAAGCGACGTTCGATCAACAGATTGATCACCCCGCACAAACGCCTGCGAATATGCACCGGCTGAACAATGAAAGTGCGAGTTATTGCTTCCTTATCACAAGTGATCTCCTCGTTGGTCACAACAGGTTTGCTCGACTTGGATTGTGCGAATCGCTCGAGAGTCGCTTCATCGATCACCTGATTGCGTGCATCGTCGCTGTCAGATTCGTAGACAATCCTGCTGGCCCGTTTGGATGGACCGTCTACTTCGATAAATGCTGCGGCCGAAGCCGACAACTCCTGCCGACATGAACGGAGAATAAGCGAAATATAGTTTTCGATCTCCGCATTGCTCTGGGCCGTGCTGGCAGCCTTGAGAAACTCTACCTGACCCTTGAGCTGAACATTCTCCCGAAGCACCTTCTGGTGCTCGAGCCCCCTCTTGACCGTTGCACGAAGAAGTTCGAGCTTAAATGGTTTGACAAGGAAATCGTAGGCCCCTTTTCTCAAAACGGAAAGTGCTGTCTGCACCGTAGGATGAGCCGTCATCAAAAGCACCACTGCATCAGAGTGGGACGCCAAAGTCGCCTCAAGCACCTGCATGCCCGAATACTCGCCCATCATCTGATCGGTCAATACCAGGTCCACTCTGTGATTCTTGATATGATCAAGAGCTTCACCAGCATCAGTGAACGACACAACCTCGTACTTCTCGGATGACAGCATCTCCTGAACTATTGTACAGATGCTCTCTTCGTCGTCGACAACGACTACTCTCGAAGCTGCAATTACCGGCATTTGTTTCCTCTGGATCGTGTTCCTACCTGTATGGTGGTATCGGATGATTTCCTTTGTTGGCAAGGGCATTCGGCGCTTTTGTATGATTATTGCTCTGTCATTACTTGTCAGCGAGGATTCCAATGAAACCAGTAGAGATGCTACGTTTCAATCTGCTCGCTCATCATTAGATCAGTTAGCTATGGTGCCCCGCCACCTAGGCATGTTGAAAAAGCTTGTCCATGCAACTCCTGTAAGTCGGAACCCCTTAGTGGTTCCGACAACTATGCTTGGTGGGCGGCAGACCTCCCGAGGTTTGCACTAAAAGTTGAATATTGTTGAACGTTCGTGATTCCGGTGGCCTGCCCTCTGGGGCCTGTTGAAAAACCTCAATCATTAGCATTACCGACCAGTCACAGGACATTCGCCTGATGGACTCCCGTTTTCACGGGAGTGACGGAAAAAGAGAGATTGTCCCAGTCATACTTGCTTTCGCCTGTCATTCCTGCGAAAGCAGGAATCCATCCAACATATTCAGGCCGCAGAAGATTTATCTGATATCCTCCCACGTGCTCTTTCTGAATCGATAAATCCAACATTTCACCTGCAAGTCCAAGTCTACCGTCAAATGCAAACTTTTTCAACAGGCCAGCTTGCTGTGGGTCTCTGGCAGTTAATACAAAACAGATGATTCCATGTGCAACGGCTGCACAGCTTGTTGCTATCCCGGCTGCCTGAGAACTGACCTGATCAATTGTCGATCAAGGAATCTGCTCACCGCTCGATAATCTACAGAAAGTAAGGCCAATCAATCGTTGCAGGAGAAACTCAATGACGGGCAGACATATCATAGGAACTGCTATCCTGATCCTCATCACGGTCACAAGTCTGGCCGCCGCCAACAAAGAGAGCGCTGCACTTACCCGGATTGATGGCTTGTCCCCTCAACAACTGAACAACTGGACAACTCTCTCGGCCGCCGACACATGCTTTGTGCGGCACGACACGGGTATTGCCCTGCGTATTGATGGCTGGGTTTTCGGAAACGAGTTGTACAAAAGCTACCTTGATCCATCTCTCACTTGCACAAATCCGTACCCTTACACTATTGTGGCCATTAATATGCCGATGGTATTTGATGCTGCCACGCCGTTGCAAGTGTCGATAGACGTGGAAACTGTAGTCAATTCTACTCCCGGATGCCCCAGACCCGGAGCTGTTATCCCTGGCTCGATCTCAAGTACATGGGATTTTCAAGTACCGGCTGCCGGGCTGTATGATGTCTGGATCGAGCTGGACACACCAATAGTTGTCAATGGCCCATTTTTCGCCGGCTTTTTCATCGGCAACAACTTCGCCGCCGGAGTCAATCAGGCCGTAACAATTGATGAAGTGCCCGTACAGTGCGCTTCGTACAATATCTGGGACGATACTATCGGATATGTCGATCTTGTCAACAACCAGTTCTGGAACTTCCCCGGCCATCTGGTTCTCTATGCAGCAGGAATCCCCGGCGGATCAGGGGGCGGACCGACCGACCCACCACCGCAGCTTACCTTGTTAGCGCCGTCGGACCCCGACACTCTATATTCATCCGCCGATTTATGGGCATCGGAAACATCCGGGTCGGCCTCAATCGATTACGTATCGTTCGAATATGCAACTTCGGGGGGACTCTTCATTGAAATCGGCCGGGATTATGACGGCAGCCGAACGCTCCGTGACGGACTGAGTTCCATTTCTGTAGGTGACGGCTATCGCCAGCGGTGGAACTTCTCGTCCCTTACCGAGGGCACCTACCTCCTTCGCGCAACCGCTTTTGACACTCTGGGGCGAACAGCGGCAGATTCTGCCACTGTGTACATAGAACCCACACCGCCGATTCCGGATATCATATCGCCGAACAATGGCGACGACTTCTGTTCTACACTATCGCTGCTTATGACATCGCCGGACAATGATATCAGCTTCGTTCAGGTGTTCAAAAAGCAGGCCAATCTGAATTACTCTCTCGGTATTGTACCGTTGAGTCAGTCAAGCTATGGCGATGCCAACGGTAATCCGAGCGACGGTAATATGTCTACCAACGGTGAGTTTGGAGATTATTACTCTGCTCCGGTGGCCGCTGCGATGGCTATCAAGGCGTGGTTCAATCGTGGATATATCCAGACGATGCGGGAAGGGTCAAGCAACATCGCTGTCGACACAGTCGTGGAACGGTTTGCCACACTTATGAACACACGGGAAAATCGCGGTAACTATGACGAGGATATTGTAAACGGCATGATCGGCTATCTCAAACCAAAGGGCGCCGAGTTTTGGTTTGATCAGATGTCATCGCCGGGCTACTTCGACCTGCGAACCTGGGTCGAAGATCAGGAAAAAGTCGTTCTTCTGGCCCTGGGCGGACCGGGCGCCCGTTGGGTCACCGTTGACGGATTTCAGAGTTGGATACAACCGGACGGGAACTATGTTGTCCGTATCGCCGACCCGGTTAGCGGCAGCTTGATCGATGCTCCCATGCGCAAGAGCGGCCTGTTCGGCGAAGTGTTCTTCAGCGGTACATGGCGACGTGTCGAGATGATGTTTTCCCTGCTGGCCAAGACATGGACTGTTACTCGTGCAACTATCGGCGTCGACATCAACGGAGCCGACGGTTGGTCGCTGGCATGGCCACCGAGTGGTTTGACCGAAGATCAGCCATATTTCTTCACGGCACAAGGGCGGGACGCAACCAATCTTTACGGTTCCTCGACAGTGCTGCTGAACTACAATTGCTCGGTCTTTTACATTGCAGGTGACTACGATGGAGACGGCTTTGCCAATGTCCTCGATCTCACCGCGTTGATCAATGCGATCATCTATCGTTCGGAGGACGTTGTCGGTGAGCCGATGCGAGCCGATGCCAACTGTGATGGTTTTGTAAACATCACGGACATCGTTTACTACATGAACTTTCTGTTCGGCAACACCGGCCCACCCTGTCGCTGATTTGAGGATTCCTGTGAGCGGCAGACCTCCAGAGGTTGTCCCTTAGCACCAATTCATTATTTCTCGCCAGAACTGTGAAATCATGCGTGGCGGGGGAAGCAGGTGTGACTGCAGCGGGTATTTCCTTTTTCGTCGCTCCCGTGAAAACGGGAGTCTATCAGACGAATGTGTTGCGACTAGTCGAATGTACTAATGGATAGAAGTCTTTCATCGAGTCTTTATGGTGGGCTATAGATGCGCACTTCCACACACAGAAAGATGGTGCTCACCAACTCAAACGCCAGCTTGCCTGATCGGGAATGGACAGCCGCTGGCGCAAAATCGTTCCGTTTGTGCGAACAATTGTAATTTCATATTGCGTACCAGACGGATCAAGCGAATCAGATGGATATAGAT
>JBHHVC010000033.1:0-18655 GCA_046754125.1 Candidatus Zixiibacteriota bacterium | reverse complement strand
CATCGCTGGTGAGTCTTGCTTACACTTTCATAATCTGGCTGGGCTTGGGCGATGCAATCGATTCCGGCTCCGGCGGAGGTACCCTCCAAATAATCTTCTCCGTGCAGGATAGCGTCTTCTATGCCATCTTCCTGCACATGCTCATTTTCTATGTAGTTGCCTTTATCTCCGGATTCCTGGCCGAGCGTCTCAGTTACCGCGACGTGCAACTGGCACGTGCGTCAGTCGAGTTGAAACAGGCAAGACTGGAGACAGACGACATACTACACCACCTCAATTCCGGGCTTCTGAGCGTCGATTCCGTCGGCGCCATCATTTACTTCAATCGCGCTGCCGAGAGAATCCTGGGATATCAGGAGCGGGACATCAAGGGACTACCCTGTCGAATGGTGTTCGCACAGAGGATGCCGCACCTCGCCGACCGGTTAATGGAGACTGTTTCGTACAGGATGGAACACCCTCGTCGTGAATTGGAAATAGTGAACGTGGATGGCGACACAATACCGATAGGTGTCTCGACATCGGTTTTGACCGACGACGCTGGCGGCGTCCGTGGTGTCATTGCGATATTCACTGATCTGACAGATGCCAAGAAACTGGAGGCTAAAGTGCGGTCGGCAGATCGCCTTGCTGCAATAGGCGAACTTTCCGCGTCTATTGCCCACGAGATTCGCAACCCACTTGCAGCTATTTCGGGTTCGGTAGAGGTCTTGCAAAAGGAGCTGCAACTCAGGGGAGAGAGCGGCGGTCTGATGGATCTGATAGTCAAAGAATCTCACCGACTCAGCAGGCTTCTGACCGACTTCTTATCATTCGCCCGAGTTGATAGTTCATCATTTGAAAAAGTAGAACTTGGACATGTAATAAACGACGTGATGCGAATCCTCTCCCACCACCAATCCTTTTCAAGCGGAATAGAGCTTCGGTTGGAGACCGATGAGCCGACCACTTACGTCATTGGCGATGCCGACCTCATCAAGCAGCTACTGCTAAACCTGGCAGTCAACTCTTGCGAGGCATTCGGTGAGCGACCGGGGTTACTGGCTTTTCATATCATCAGCAGCGGAGACGGGGGAGTTGTCGAACTGGTCGTGCAGGACGACGGACCGGGTATGACGCGAGAGACGATGAAACAGATATTCCGTCCATTCTATTCGACCAAAAAGCAGGGTTCCGGGCTGGGACTTGCAATCGTTCACCGTATCTGCACCGCCATCCACGCAGACATAAATGTCGATTCCCGATCCGGGGCCGGAACAACCTTTCATATTCTCTTTCGAGGTTATCAAACCAGACGTACTCTTGAATCCTCGGACCATAAGGCAAGAACGCCCGCCACAACCTGATCGTCCTAAATTGTCTTGATTTTTCCTCTTCGTTGTATAACTTAACAAGCTCGAAACGAAGCTAAGGAGCGATTGGGTGAAGATATGCCTCGTGGCTGCAGGCGCGCTGATCCTGCTGGTGGCGGTTGGGTGCCGCCCCAAACTGGTTACGGAACAGAATCTGGCAAAACATCAATATGTTGTCGCCAGGGCGGGTGATGACTACAGGCTGACAATGCCTGAACTCTACGGTGTGCTGACAAATACCCAGCTTCTTGCTCGTGGCGGCGTGCTCACCGAGGATCAGGTTCAGCATGTTCTGGATTCAGTCATCATTGACACTCTGGCCGGCCTTAAAGCCTTTCAGATAAACCTGGCACAGCACTACAACCCGTATCAAACATACAAAGGTAGATACCACAACCGTCTGATAAAGTTTTACTTCAAGAGACTGGTGTATGATAGTGTTTCAGTCGACTCTTTGGAGGCGGTCCAGTTCTATCATGACCGATCGGACCTCTTTGAAGTCAAAGGGGAACAGGTGGCGATAAGACATATAGCTATATCAGAAAAGCAACTGCGCAGCGGACCGGATTCCCTTCGCTATGCAGACCTCTCACAAAGCGATCTGGACACGGCCGTTGCCAATTATGTCTGGAAGATTCGCCGAATCGCTGATACCGCCAGTAGCTTTTCCGAAGTGGCTCTTGAGTACTCTTACGATAAGCTTGTCATTTCAAATCATGGCTTCTTAGGTTGGGTGCCAAGAGGCAGGTTCCGTCCCCCGTTTGATTCAATCGCTTTTTCTTTGGAGGATGGGGAAATCTCAGACCCATACAAGGATGCTGATGGATGGCACATCATTCGGGTCGAGGGACATATTGGCGCGGGACTGCAACCACTTGATTCGGCGCTGTATCAGTCGGCAATGGCCACACTGCGTACAGTAAAGACAAACGAGCGCGGAATGAAACTCATGGATTCTTTGCGCGCAGAGATAAACCTCGAATACAACGAACAAATACTCGACACCAATGTGTATTTTGTCGAAAAACAGGTTTGGGCGGGAATAGTCAACGGTATCGATACAATTAACTTTCAGGAACTCAGCGGACAGGAAGAGCGCTTTCGTCGTCAAAGACATGTGGACAACACTTCGATCGAGATGAAAAAAGAAATACTTAGGCTTCTAGCCGAGAGATACATAATTGTACAGGCCGCACGTCAGGCCGGATTCGATAGCGATCCCGAGATAGTCGAATTCCGCGAGTCGCTGCTGCATGACTATTCCAAACAGATTGTTCTGACCGAGCGTCTCGATCAGACGTGGACGCCATCGGATAGTCTGCTGAAGGCCTACTATCTTGCCCATATCGAGGAGTTCCGCTCAGAGAAGCCGCTGACGGTCCAGCACATTATTGCCGAGGACTCCATCTTTGGGGAGTTCCTGCGAGACCAGGCCATGTCAGGGATCGACTTTCTGGAGCTTGCGGAGGAGTACTATCCGGGCGAAGAATCTATCCGTAGAGACCTTGCTAATCTTGGCGAAATCGGACCCGGGGATATGCCCGAGTCCTTCTACCAGGGTGCCCTGAAAACTGCGGTGGGAGAGGTGAGCCATCCGATTGAGACAGAATTCGGTTACCATGTGATAAAGGTCTTAAGGCGTGTGGACTCAGTCGACTATCGTGATGCAAGAATGACAATAATGCCGGTGCTGAAGGAAGATCATGCTGCGCGGGTGCTGGCAGCTTTTCGCCAGCGTCTGTTCAACGAATTCGATGTGCGTTTCCCAACCAGGCTCGCTCCGGTTCACCTCAAGCCGCTTGATTATCGGCAGGAGGGGCGATAGCTCCCTACGGCAGGTTAATGTCGCACCAGATCCCATTTTCCCAGGAATTGTGGCGAAAAGCGACACATCTGGGAGCTATGATCATCCCAGGAAGTTACTCTTTGTTTCAGTTCAGTAAGGTCCAGATGCTGTCTATCATGCTCCCGGCAACAATTCTGATGATTGTCATCGACATATCGCGTCTTCGTGGCTGGGCTTTCTGGAAAAGAATAGCCCAAAAAGTTGGGGGAGGGATGATCAGAGCGCACGAATCACAAGGTGACTTCACCGGGGCAACATACATCCTCACCGCAACTTGCTTAACTATAGCTTTATTTGACAGGCCTGTTGCGGTTGCTGCACTGGCGTTTATCATTGTTGGAGATACTTGCGCCGCTCTTGTCGGTAGAAAGTTCGGCCGCCACCGGCTGGGACAGTCATTCGGGGACAAGACATGGGAGGGTTCATTGGCTTGTCTGGCTGGGACGGTCGTTGTCGCACTCTTTGCTCCGGAACTGGCTCTGCCTGTTGGGATTATCGGTGCTACTGTCGCAACCCTTGCCGAGGCATACTCTTTTGGCATCGACGATAATGTGACTGTTCCTATCCTTTCGGGCCTGATAATGACTCTAGCTGTCCGTTGGTTTTCCTGAAGCGAAAAACTTGAAGTTTTTTGTTGAGATCACCTCGGCTCGTGCGTATAATATCAAAACAGAGGGACGATCATATTGTCGGAGGAGTGTGTATGACCAAAGGAAAGGTCAAGTATTTCAACGACTTCAAGGGATGGGGGTTTCTGACCAGCGACGAGGTAGACGAGGAAGTTTACTTCCACCACACCGCCATTTGCATGGATGGGTTCCGAACGCTCAAGGAGGGACAAGAGGTTTTGTACGAACTGGCTGCCACAGAGAACGGCCCGCGAGCTGTGAATGTGGTCCCGGCAGTGTAAGTCTACATTCTACAAGGTTTTTGAGGCCGCCAGATCGGCGGCCTTTTTTTGCGTTTGATCTCTATTGGTCTGCATCGGCGGGAGGCCGCTCTTGCTGACCCTCCGCCCATCCGATATATTGCCGATCATGAAAGTCATTGATGTACGATCCGACACCGTTACCCGCCCCTCAGATGAAATGCGGCAGTGTATGATGGCAGCCGAGGTTGGTGACGATGTTTTTGGCGATGACCCCACTGTTCGGGAGCTACAGTCATATGTAGCCAACCTGTTCGGGCGCGAAGCCGCTTTATACCTTCCTTCAGGAACTATGGCCAACCAGATTTGCTTGAAAGTACACTCTCTACCGGGATGGGAATTGCTTTGCGATCGGGAATGCCACGTAGTCAACTATGAGGTAGCCGGCCCTGTGGTCCATGCGGGATTGCTGGTGAACCTGCTCTCCACCGAGCGGGGAATGATCACGGCCGACATGGTTCGGGACAATATTCGGCCGAAAAACGTGCACTGCCCCTTGACCAAGTTGGTGGCGCTCGAAAACACGCACAATCGACACGGCGGTACCATTCTTCCACAGGAAGAAGTAGCGGCTGTCGCCAAAGTCTGCGGTGAAAACAGCCTGAAGCTGCATCTTGACGGCGCCCGTATCTGGAACGCTCACGTAGCGACCGGCCTCTCTCTGCGTGAGTTGACTGAACCGTTCGACTCGGTGTCAGTCTGTCTGTCAAAAGGGCTGGGAGCGCCGATCGGCTCACTTATCCTCGGTAGCTCAGAGTTTATAGATCGATGTTATCGTGAGCGAAAGCTTTTCGGAGGCGGCATGCGTCAGGTCGGAATCATTGCAGCGGCGGGCCTTTACGCTGTAAAGAACAACATCAGTCGTCTTGCCGACGACCATGCCAACGCCCGATACCTGGCTGAGAGTCTGAACAAACTCGGCAGTTTTCAGGTCGATATGACTCGTGTCGAAACCAATATAGTTGCCATTGACATCGTATCGGACGAATCCGCTGAGCAAGTCATTGAGAAACTTAAGTCGGTCAACGTCCTGGGCGTTCCGTTTGGCCCCCACCGTATCAGATTTGTAACCCACCTTGATGTCTCGCATGCCGATTGTGAAGAGGCTGTCAGGCGCATCGCCCGGCTATATAGTGCCGAGTAGGTCACTCACTATTTTGGGCTCTTCGTCCGGTATGCCCCAGGCAGATCGCGCCACCTCTGGCTATCTGCTAAAAACGGGGGATGAGCTTTCGCTCATTGATTGTGGTGGGGGAATCTGTTCGTCATTTCTTCGGCGAGGCTTTGATCCGCTTCAGGTGCGCAGAGTGTTTATCAGCCACACCCATGCGGATCATGTTATCGAGTTGCCCTTGTTTATCCAAATGGTATACCTGTCTGGCCGTACCGAGCCGCTCGATGTTTATCTTCCCTCTGAGTTCGTGCGGCCATTTCGGGCTTATTTGCCCGCGCTATATCTCTTTCCCGAGAAGCTGCCTTTCCTTCTCAATCTTACAGGATACGAGGCGGGAAAGGTATTCGAAGGCACGTTTACGCTGACAGCAATTGAAAACAAACACTTGGTCGGCCATCACGAGTTAATACAGCGGCTGAACCTGCCGAACCGGATGCAATGTCATTCCATGCTTGTAGAGGTGGCGGGCAAATCACTGTTTTACTCGGCCGATGTCGGTTCGTTCGATGACATTAAGCCGTATCTTGGGGGACGCGATATTGTGGTCACCGAGACGACACACCTTGATCTCGACGATTTCCTGTCATATATGGCGGCCATAGGAACAGGCCAGTTGGTCGTGTCGCATCTGGGGAGCGGCTCTGAGGTAGCCAGAATTAACAGTCTCGCCAACAAAATGGGGGTCGACAACCTTGTAGCCGCAGTCGACGGGCTGGAACTGCCTTTCTGAGCAAAATGGTTATGCCCGTTATGTTCCGATCAGAGGAGTCTCATCAATTAACGTAAGTCCTCGCCAAGATTAGAATTGACAATAACTTATACTATTGCGTAGCTTCAAGTGGAGGCGAGGACAACCATGTCCGATACCATAACAGTACGATGCAAAAGATGATTATTCGATCTCGACAAAGGCTGCCAATTCTGGCTAGCGACAGGGAACAAATATATCCGGTGCTGCCTCTGAGAACTGGCGTCCTCTTTCCGTCTATGACCCTGACCCTGCAAGTAGGACGTAAAGAGAACCTTCAACTCATCGAGGATTGTCGCAAAGGCAAGAAGCAGTTTGTGGCGTCTTATCAATCCTCTGACTCGCATGATTCCACCGAACCGTCTATCCACGAAGTAAGTGTTTTCGCCACTGTGGTCGACTGCAAAAAAGGACCGGGTGAGTCGTTGATCGTGACTCTAGAAGGTCGGCGCCGAACGGCCATAACTCGCATTCACAGAATCGAACCGTACACTGTGGCCGCCGCTGCCGAATTGCAGGAATCGAAAGTAGTGGCGGCATCTATTCGGACGAGAATTGAAGAAGTAGTTTCGATTGTTCGCGAAATAACGCAACTCGATCCAACCTATTCAACAGAGCTCTTATATGTTCTTGAAATGAATGTCGAGCACCCGGGCATCCTGGCTGACAAAGCTGCTTTTACATTCCACTTCCCACTTTCGGCCAAGCAGGAGTTGCTGGAGGCTGTAAAGCTGGAAGCGCGATTCAATCTTCTTCTCAAGTATCTTAACAGAGAGCTTAGCCGAGTAGCCACGATTCACAATATAAACGAAAACGTCAGAAAGAACCTGGAGCAGGAACAGCAACGAGTATTCCTTCGGCAGCAGCTAAACGAGATTCGCAAACAACTTGGAGAGGACTTCTCCGAAGAAAAAGAAGCCACCCGTATAAAAGGCGAAATACGAAACAACCCGCTCCTGCCGCCGGAGGTGATCGCCCGAGCAACCATAGAGGCTGACAGATTGGGCCAGCTGTCCACAGCGTCGGCAGAATATGGTGTTACCCGCAGTTATCTCGACTGGGTGCTGGATCTACCCTGGGGAAAATGTACTCCTGAAAACTACGACCTTGCTGATGCTAAGAAGACACTCTCTACCGACTACTTTGGACCAGAATCGGTCAAAGAGCAGATTCTGCAGCGGCTTTCAGTTCGTAAGTTGCTGGGGGGGGTGAACGAAGGGCCAACGCTTTGCCTTGTCGGCGCACCGGGGACCGGAAAAGCATCCCTGGCTAAGGCCATCGCTCGCGCTATGGGGAAGGAACTGGTGAGAATATCAATGGGTGGCATCCAGGAGGTGTCTGAGATAAAGGGCATGTCCCGCACTTTTCTCGGAGCTATGCCCGGCAAAATCCTCCGGACTCTCAAAGACGCTGGCAGTTGTGACCCGGTGATCCTGGTCGAGGACATTGACTACTTCAATATGGACAACGATTCATCGGTCAACATGGCCTTGCTCGAAGTGACCGACACACGCAAGAACTCAAGATTCCTCGACAACTATCTGGGTATTCCCTTTGACCTCAGCAAGATATTCTTCATCTGCTCCGTTCGATCTTTCGAGGAGATACCCGAACAGTTTCTTCCGCGGTTTGAGATCATCGAATTGCCGGGATATATCGAACGAGAAAAGGTGGCCATCGCTAAACGCTACATCGTTCCGACGCTTCTGAAAAAGCACGGCCTGCTCAAAAGCGACATGAGGCTGGCCGACAAGGTACTTGCCAGAGTAATTAGCAATTACACTATGGAAGCGGGTTTGCTTGGATTCTCGCAGCAAATTGAAAAAATCTGTCGTCGCATCGCTCTCGAGAAGGTCGAGGGAAAAAAGAATAAGTGGACTGTTAATAACAAATTCATTGAGACGATTCTCGGCCCACCGATCTATCTCCCCGAAAAAGCAGAATCGCAACCTGAGATAGGTACAGCCACAGGCCTGGCATGGACTGGCGCCGGCGGCGAGTTGATGTTTATCGAGGGACTCAAAATGCGAGGCGAAGGACAGATAATCACAACTGGTTCTCTGGGCGATGTTATGCGCGAGTCGATTCTGGCAGCACACTCGTATGTCAAATCAAAAGCGGACATGCTCGCGATCGACTATAACGATTTCAGGGAATTCGATATTCATATCCACCTGCCTTCGGGGGCGATACCCAAGGATGGCCCATCTGCAGGAGTGACCGTGTCGCTGGTGATCGCCTCGGTGCTGGCCGAACGGCCTATTCGTAACGATATCGCCATGACCGGCGAGGTGACTTTGCGAGGGCGAGTGTTGGCCGTCGGCGGCGTTAAGGAAAAGATCTCAGCAGCATACCGGACTGGAATTATGAAGGTCGCGCTGCCTAGCGAGAACAGGAAAGATCTTAAGGATCTGCCCAAAGAGATCATTCGCAAGGTCAAGTTTTTCTATATTGATCGAGTGGACGAGCTGTTTGAACTTTGCCTGCTTGATTTCACTCCCTCCTCTTTCACTTTGGAGAAGCTGTTCGCTGAGGAAATCGAAAAAGCGCGCAAGAAAAAGCGACCTTCGCCGAGTGTACGCCGTCGTACTGTAAAGCGGCGCCCGACCACAAAGAAGTAAGAGTCGGCATTTCTCCCGATCAAACAACTTGACACGAATCAGGACCTGCTACTATCTTGTATTGACAGGAAATACTTTACTGATTGAACAGATTCGTTCGATCGATTCGCTTACTGCGGTTACATCAGGCTCTTTTGGATGTCTGCAATGTATTGGGTTTGACAGCATGATTCAGCTCGCTCCAGGTTTTTCATCTACGTGTCTTCGACGCAATCTTTTGGGATGCGTGGGGGTCGGACAGGGATGCAGAGTCGCTGAACAGCTATCCACTTATCAAAGAAATCGCGAACGGGTTTCTCTTTTGAATGCATGGAGGCAAAGATCATGAAGTGGCGACTGGCGGCGATGTATTTGATAGTGTCTGGTTTCCTTACAACCGGCTCACAGGCACAGTTCACACAGGACCCAAATGACGGCATGGCTGCCGATACTGTTGATCTGGCCTTCCCCCTGATTCCGGACGCGGCGACAGGACAACTGAATCTCGAAATGGAAGTCTACCTGTTTAATGACAGCAATAGTATTACCGGTGTGACAATGGGTTTTGACTGGGACAATCCCAATCTTCAGATGGACAGCGCGGTGGCCTCTCCGGATGCCTCTGCTGCCTTCGATCTGGGCGTGTTTTTCTTTGAAGCGGGTGATATTGCGATTACCAACGCCAACCAGCGTTTTCTGTTTGGAGGCGCCAAGCTGTTCACATCCGGACTGACTCCATCACCAACTCGTCGCCGCATGGCCACATACTATTTCACTCTTTCCAACTGGAATGCGGCAGATTCTATCGTCATCGATACGCTTCGATTCAATCAGGGCTCTATTTTCAAGTTAGTGTCGACCGGAAATATTCCATACATTCCGTACTGGACCGGACAGAAGAAAATACGCGATACATCGTTCGTTCCATCGGCAAATCTCATCGTCAACCCCGATACGCTTCATTTTGAAGCTGTTGAAGGGCAGGGTTCACCTTCTGCGCAAACATTCGTGGTGAGTTCAGACGGTGACCCTCTCGCATTCACCCTCAGCGAAGATGCTCCCTGGATAGTCGTTTCGCCAACTCAAGGGACAACAGTACAAACGATCAACGTCTTACCCAACAGCACCGGTCTGACAACGGGTGACTATATCGATACGATTTCGGTTGTCTCCGGCGCGGCCGCCAACTCGCCTCAGACCGTTGTTGTGACCATGCATGTAGAACCGCCTCCGCCTGTTATTGTAGTGTCCCCAGCCCAGCTCTTTTTCAATGCTGTCGCAGGAGGGTCGAATCCGACGCCCAAGACGCTGACAATTACAAACGGCGGGGGACAGGTTCTAAACTGGGACCTTTCCAATAGTGAGTTGTGGCTTTCGCTTTCGCCGTCAGCGGGGAGCGATTCCGGCGACGTTTCGCTGAGCGTTGACATTTCATCTCTGGCTTTTGGCGAATACGATGATACTGTTGTCGTCAGCGACCCTGCTGCCGAAAACGACCCCGTATTAGTTCCGGTCCACTTGTCGATCGGTTCTGACCTGCCGGTGATCGAAGTGGCCGAGGCCTACAATTTCGTATTGGTGGTCGTCCCCATAGTGGGCGTCCCACCCCGCAACTTCACAATCACCAACAGCGGTGCCGGAACTATGACCTTTTCTTTACAGGAATCGACACCTCGCATCCTGACGCTCACTCCGGTCAGCGGTACTGCTCCGCAGACAATCACTGTTGATTTCAAACCACAGGGGGGAGTGGCTGGTGAAGAGTACTTCGACACTGTCTGGGTGTCCTCTAACGAGGCTATCAATTCACCATTCCCGGTTGTCTTCGACTTTCTTTATACGGACGATCCGGGCCAGCTTGAGCTTAACTTCGACACACTGGACCTGAACGTATTTGAATGCGATCAAGGTGCCTTTGGTATAATGCCCGCGAGATCGTTTATTATCAGCAACGTCGGGGGAGAGGACCCTCTTAGCTATTCTCTTGAATACGAATCAACTCTATTCACCATAAACAAAGATTCAGGTACCGTTCCTGATGCGGTCACGGTCACAGCCTTAGACCTCGGCCTCCCTCTGGGGTCCTATCTGGACACAGTCCTGATTCATGCACACAAAGCTTTCAACTCGCCCGATACTCTGATTGTGAAATACAACATGATTCAGGGCATTCAGGCGCCCGAGATATTCCTGGGCAAAACACATTTCGATATCCCGGCCCAGGAGAACGGTGGCCCAATACCGCCGTCTGCTACCAGCGTATTGAACCGTTTTGGAGGCTGTATGCCGTGGGAAGTTCAGGAGAGCGTGCCTTGGCTTTCGATTAGCCCGCCTTCGGGGGATGTCCCGGGCGCCATTGGCCTGGCTACAAACTCCAGTGGCTACCTCTTCGGGGAGTACCCTGACTCATTTCTCGTGATTGCCCCCGACGCCACCAATTCGCCGCTTCAGGTTACGGTTAATCTGCAAATCTGGCGTTTTCATGGTGACTGGGACTATAGCGGCGAAATAAATATCCTCGATCTTGTCAGAAATGTCGACTGGCTCTTTTCAATTGGTCTGTCTCCGCAGCCAACCCTGTTCGTGGGGGATCTCAATTGTGACCACTGGGTGAATATCGAGGACCTGACGTATTTTGTCGACTATCTCTTTGGCGGCGGCCCAATCCCGTGCGGCAACCCGTATTAAGAGAAAGGGCCGACGGCTTACGCTGGTTGCAGCTTTGTAGAGTGGACCCGTCTTAGAACCCGCCAACAGACCTTCTGCCCGGTACCCCGTCATTTATGATGGGCTTTGGAAGTGCGGTGTTTTGTGGCCGGGGAAACTCCCCGACCCCCGAGATTACTTTTGTGGCTAAACAGCCAGGCACTGATAGCCGTTAATAGGGATAGGTCCTCTACGTCTTTCCTGCAGGTCCGATAGTCCGCCCTCTGGGTGTGTACCTGAGGTCTTCGGCATTGCGCAGTTGACGAACGTGGGCAATATAGTATACTTGTATATCATGGAGGCGCGTCGGACAGGAGACGGCCTCAAAGAGGAGTTTCAGAAAGTGTCGTTAGAAATCGGTAAGCAGGAATGACTCGGAACGACCAAACTTCGCTGTTCAAATCTCTCACGGGAATTCTTATCCTGTGCCTTGCACTAGTCCTCAATCCGATTGCCGACGCAATTGACAATGAGGATACACAGCAATTCACGCCCTCAGAAACTCACCAGAAACTGGCCAACGCAAAAGCGATGTCGCACCTTGCCAGCAAAGAGGCACGGAGAATGGCTGCCTACAAAACGACCCCCTTTCAGCGCTCTCAAGCGTCATACGACATGCAGTTCTATGATATTCGCATAAGAATCGATGATACTACAGAAATAATCTATGGTCATATTGGTTTCGTGGCACGTGCTACCGAGAGTGGTGTCAACCAGATCGATATAGACTTGCATTCAAGTATGACTGTCGACTCGGTGGTAGCTTCATCAGGACAGCTTGTCTTTAGTCGTAACGGCGATGTTGTGACTTTATCCCTCGATCAGTTGTACAATCTCGGTGATCAGTTTGCGTTCGACTTCTACTATCACGGCCACCCGGTTGAGGGTGGATTTCAGGCATTTGCGTTCGATCTTCGATATGGCAAGAAAGTGATAAGCACACTCTCAGAGCCGTACTTCGCTCGTACCTGGTGGCCCTGCAAAGACCGCATGGATGACAAAGCGGATTCGTTCAATATAGCGATTGAAATGGATACGTCCTTTTATGTCGCCTCGAACGGGACCCTGGATTCTATCGTTCACGTGTCTGCGAATACCAACAAGTTCTATTACTCGGTTCGGTATCCTATGGTGACCTACCTGTTCTCGATCGCTGCCTCCGACTATACCGTCTGGCAGGATGAATGGGTCTACAATGGCGGCGCCGATACCATGCCCATTGTGAACGCCGTATACCCCGATCGATATGCATACTCGCTGACGAAATTCGACATAACTCCCAATGCGCTGACAGTGCTGTCGGATCTCTTTGGGGAGTATCCATTCGCATCCGAGAAGTACGGCCATGCCAATTTCGAATGGGGTGGCGCTATGGAGCACCAGACGATGACTTCGGCCACAGGTTCCAACTTTGGATTTTCCCAGGATGTGGTGGTGCACGAGATGGCTCATCAGTGGTGGGGGGATATGATCACCTGTGAGTCCTGGTCACATATCTGGTTGAACGAAGGCTGGGCCTCATACGCGGAGGCTCTGTACCGGCAGGCAATGGGCACATGGGCGGATTATCACTCACATATGGCAGCTATGGACTACTCCGGAGGTGGAACGATCTACGTGCAGGATACTACCAGCGTCTGGAATATATTCTCACTTCGCTCCTATGATAAGGGTGCATGGGTCCTGCACATGCTTCGCGGTCTGCTAGGGGACTCACTGTTTTGGGTCGGAGTTCATGCCTACTATAACTCATCCCATCAGCACGCCGCAGCCACAACCGAGGACTTTCGCGATGTTTTCGAGGCGGCAACCGGCATGGAACTGGACTGGTTTTTTCAGGATTGGATTTACGG
Source organism: Candidatus Zixiibacteriota bacterium (assembly GCA_046754125.1). Lineage (GTDB taxonomy): Bacteria > Zixibacteria > MSB-5A5 > GN15 > FEB-12 > JBHHVC01. The sequence continues at coordinate 5,448 of JBHHVC010000033.1, read as the reverse complement.
AACCTTCAGGCCGAACTATCACTGGTCTATCTGGGAAGAACCGTCCGATTCGGGCGGCTACGATCTCTTCTTGAGAGTGAACCAGGTGCAGACCACTGATCCTCTGGTGTTTCGGATGCCAGTCGAGTTTTATTTCAAATGGGCCGATGGCAGCGATGATACATTAGCGCTGCCTTTGGATGAGCGAGCCAGGCTATTCAAGTTCAACTTTGTAAGCCAGCTCGATCAGATTCGGCTTGACCCATCCAATTGGGTGCTGAACTACGATCTCAAGAAATCCTGGCAACTCTTTTTTGTAACGCTCGTCTCGGAAATCAGCTCAGCAAGACAATATGCTTCCTACATAGATACTATCCAAACCAGAGGCGGCACCGGCACAAACACTCTTTCTGTCGTTGCAGGTGCGCTCCCTGCTGGCATTGCCATCGACAACAATGGAGTGCTTTCAGGCAGCACCGTCGATACCGGAACGTTTGAATTTACCCTCAACGTCGACGATAACTTCAGCAGCTATTCCGACCAGTGGGAATTCACGCTCCGGGTTGATCCAGCTCAGTTGATTGCGGGCGACCTGGATTTCAGTGGGGACGCCGACATTGTCGATTTTACATTCCTCGTAGACTACCTGTTTGCTTCCGGTCCACCGCCTGTAATGCTGGACCTTGCCGATGTTGATGCTTCCTGCGAAGTTGATCTGCTGGACCTGACATATTTTGTCGGATGGTTGTTTGAAAACGGACCTCCGCCGCAAATCGGCTGCGTTGGCACGCTTTAGCATCTGAAGTATCCAACTGCTTTACACTGCTTTTCTTGATCAACAGCCGTCTCAGCTCATCCCCTGCCTGAAGTTTTTGTTTACATTGCTCTCACAACCGATTATGGTGCCACGCCAAAGACGAAAAGGTAAGAATGGATTGTGAGTCGGCTGCTATGATAAGTTCGCGGAGTGCCAGAGAGATTGAGACCTTTCATATCTCTACCTTTGGCTGTCAGATGAATCTCGCCGATTCATCGACACTGGCTGCCACTCTGATTACACGCGGATACCGCCGGGTTGAGGATGAATCGGACGCCGACCTGATTATCTTCAACACCTGCTCAGTACGCGAAAAGGCAGAGCAGCGAGTAATTGGACGGCTGGGGGAGATACATCGATTCAGGCGACGCCGACCCCACTTGAAAGTCGCGGTCGTAGGGTGTATGGCTCAACGGCTGGGTGATGATCTGATCGGCCGCGTGCCCCATGTGGACTACGTCCTCGGCACCGACCGGGTTTTTGAGTTGCCGGATGTGATCGAGGGAATCGAAGGCACATCGCCGGTGATGACGGCCTTCGGCCACGAGAACATGGATATGATCGCACCGGTGAAAGAAACGCCATATTCCGGGTTCATCACCATATCTCGCGGATGTGACAACTATTGTACGTACTGCATTGTTCCTTACGTTCGCGGTAAAGAACGTTCTCATTCTGCGGACTATATCCTCGACGGGATCAGGAAAATGGTGGACGAGGGAGTGGTCGAGGTTACGCTGCTTGGGCAGAATGTCAACAGCTACAAGTTTAACGACATCGATTTCCCCGGTCTGCTGGCGAAAGTTGCTCGAGAAACTGACGTCCGCCGCATACGCTTCATGACCTCGCACCCAAAGGACCTCTCCAAAAAGCTGGTCGACGTGATGGCTGACCAGCCCAAAATAATGCGACATATCCACCTGCCGCTACAATCAGGTTCTAACCGTGTCCTCAAACAGATGGGACGAATTTACTCAGTTGAGCACTACCTGAAAATCATTGAGTACATCCGTAAGAAGCTGGATTATGTTTCGATTACGACTGATCTGATAGTTGGGTTTCCATCGGAAACAGAAGAGGAATTCGAGCAGACACTCAGCGTCGTTGCCGCGGTTGGCTATGACAGCGCCTTCATGTTTCGCTATTCTGTTCGCCCCAGCACGGTGGCTGCTGGTTATGATGACGACGTGCCCGAAGAGGACAAAATTCGCCGTCTGAACAAACTGATAGCTATGCAGCGAGAGATGTCGTACGAACAAAATCAACGAGAGATAGACCGCACAAGTTTTGCTCTAGTCGAGGGTGTATCTCGCCGCAGCGCGGCAATGTTACGCGCTCGTACAGACGGCAACAAAACTATCCTGTTTTCGGGAGAGGTTATGGTCGGAAGCATTGTCCCAATACGTTGTACTGCGGCAGACGCTTTCACGCTTCACGGCGAACTGGTGGAACCATCTTGACAAACGTCATTACAACGATTATCCCGCTTCTTACTCTCCTGGCAACAGTTCTTGTCACCCTGCGCATGCGTTCGACTCGCGGGTTGAACACATCGGGACGTTATGTTGTCGTCGGTGGGGGACTGCTTCTGACTATAGCTGCCCTGTGGCAGGTCATCAAACTCGACACCGCATACGGTGACTGGTTTTTGGCCGAGGCGTACATCTGGCTCGACCTGGCACAGTTCCTATTGGTGGCGACAGGCGCCGTATTGGTGGCCGCCGGTATTTCGCTGTACGTCGATTTCTGGAACACGCGCGAGGAAGAATTATGTGAACGCGAAGGCAGGCTTTCTATTTTGGAAAACCTTCAGCGTGATGCCCGACAACCGTTCCATCTTGTCGAACTACTTGACATGTCACTTAAAGAAATCCTGGCCCACCTGACTGAATCATCGGGCACTGTTTTCATGTCCAATCGCAGCCGGCGATTGCTGGTGCTGACCGCGTCAGCCGGGTTGACCCGGGATGAGACAGCGTCATTTGAACGCTATCCTATGGACCGAAACGTGATTTCACAAGCTATCGACTCCGGCGAGCCACTTCTTGCGGGACCGTTTGACATGCATGCGCCCGACGGCAATGTCAGCCGATCGCGCTTCAAGTCCAGTCTCATTCTCCCGCTTGTGTCCGGCCAGAACAGAATAGGGGCCATCGTACTGCTCTCAACGCTTCCGAGAAACTTTGGCCGCAACGAGATAGCTATTCTTGCCCCTGTGGTGCAGTGGCTGTCCGAAAAGATATCCGTCACTAGATTGCATCGGGAACTGGAAACCGCTACTACCGAAGTAGAGAGCCTCAAGGAACATCGCGCCGATCTGACGGCCAGGCTCAAGACAGCTGTGACGGCCCTGTCGGGAGGGGATATCATTCCCTCGTTCTGTCGAAGTCTGATCGGTATTGCTGAAAGTAGTTCAGTGCACTTGCTTGGTCTATTCAACGGCAGCTTGCAAGTGTACGGCGGAAGCGAGCCACTGCCGGATATTTCCGAAAACTTTCGAACGGCACTGGTCGAGGCCATAGATCGCGACAAGCCACTGGTGATCAATCAGGAAGCGGTGACAAGCGGGGGAGAGTCGTTCATCTCTCAGTCCAGTCTGCTCATCCCCGCAACGCACGAAGGCGGTTCGGTGTCGCTGCTGATGATCAGGGAAAACGGACCTCACCGCGTCTCCGACTACGATTTGCGTGCTCTTGAATTGTTTGCGGCAATGTCGAAGGTGATACTGACACTTAGCCATGCCCGCCGTATGGACATAACCCGGCGCAAAGGGATCGACAAGATTCTTCATCTTGTCCGTTTCGATAGCATCCCCGGTTTCGAACAAGTGCCTGACTACTTCCTCCGCGAATTGTTGCCAATGTTTTCGTTAGCAACTACCGGACTAACGTTCCGCGTTGGATTGGACGGCCTGTTGCACTCGTCGGTCCCGCCCGATGCAGATCAGGCTGCGGTCACCATGTACGAGTCGCTGGCAGCCGATACCGAGCTGCGCCGTCTTGCCGCAACAACGGCATCCTGTTTCTGGTCGGGGCGCAACAGGGTCGAAATGTTCCTGTCTTCGTTAAGCCAGTTCGGACGCGAGGCGCTCTTGCACAAAGTTGACAGTACCGAAGGACGGGACTTTATTGCCCTTTGCCCACTACTAAGGGGTGAGCATCCAATAGGTCTTGTATTGTTCATGACGTCGTCGACATCGGAAGCCGAGCGTGCCGAATATGAACGCCTGCTAACCCTGGCTGCCGGTCTGTACTCCACCGGGCAGACGGTTGCGGCAATGTCGTCCGGAACACAGAATTCCGGACACCTTCCCCCCGACAGTGAAGGCATAAACAGGATTAACAACTGCCTGTCTGCGGTTGTCGGCTGCGCTGAAGTAATTGCCGCTCGAACAGACATACCCGCTGATATAGATGGCCCTCTTCTAACGCTTATATCACAAGCAGAGAAGGCCGCAGGTGAGTTGCGGCAGATGGCCCGAAATCACTCTGAAAAACAGGCACAACCACCGGAGGCCAATTCGCCGCAATTCACGATTGCTGCCACAGTACAAACAGTTCTTGATCGCTGTCGAATCTCCGGGAATCTTCACATGCTTGGTGGCAGGGCCAAGGAGGTCTGCACATCTCTCGAAGGAGCGAGTCCGCCGGTGGTCGACCCGGAACTAATCGAACGACTGATAGAAAAATGTCTTGATCGATTTGCTGCCGACATGGATGACGGGGAGGTCGTTTCAATCTCTGTCTACTCAGATGACGGGCAAGGATACATTGATATTTGCCGTCACCGGCAGAAGTTCCCACCCGTGGAGTCAGTCAGTGGTTTTGGACAGTTCGAACCGGCAGCCCGGACACTTGAGCATCGCCCGTCGGATACGTACCTTGAAGCTGCCGCCGTACTTGGTTGGGAGTTCGCATATGACCGACATAGCGCAAGCCCGTCTTACCTGTCCTTTCGAATCCCACCAGAAGGAAGACAATTGTCAGATACAGCTGACGAGAATGATGAAAGGATCGTCAGGATTTTGGCCGTCGACGATCAAGAGATCATTCTGGACCTCGTCGAGGCAATGTGTCAGTCGCAGGGTTATCGCGTCAAGACCGCGGCTAGCGCAGAGGAAGGAATCCGGCTGCTGGCCGATTCACATTTTGATCTCGTCCTGACCGATCTGGCAATGCCCGGCATGGACGGTCTTGAGCTGTCTCGTCGCATAAAAGCTCAGAGCCCGGCAATGCCCATCATATTGGTAACAGGTTGGGAGGCAACCATAGAGCCACGGCAACTCGAAGATGCCGGTATCTCTCAAGTTCTGTACAAACCATTCCGTATTGAGCAGCTTTCCGAGGCGATCCAGGCAGCGATTCAGTCCGACCGAGCATAACTGTAATTCAAATATGCTGTAGTCCCGTCCCGGTTCCTCACCCTCTTGGGTGGCCCACAGCTTGCTGTGGGAGGGCAGGGCGGCGGGTTTCAATTCTCCCCAACACAGCGGCATATCCAATCTTTTGCCAAGACCTCAGGGACAAGCAACAAGCGAGGGCGGGATGCCGAACAACCAGTCCGTGATGAAAGTCAGGTCGATAAGGTCCGACACGGAGCCATCACCGTTCAGATCCGCCTCTTCCGGACAAGGTTGGTAGCAGCCAGCCCCC
>JBHHVC010000032.1:0-18691 GCA_046754125.1 Candidatus Zixiibacteriota bacterium | reverse complement strand
TGGTCCCCTGACTTGACCGGGAAACAGGAGAGCCCGGCACAGCAAATACTTCTCTTTCTTGGTCGAGGGCGTGGCTGGCCGTAATCAAAGCGCCAGACTTCACACCTGCCTCGACAACCACGACCCCCTCAGACAGGCCCGAAATGATTCGGTTTCGAGCGGGGAAAGTCGATGTGTCGGGGCGCGTCCCGGGAAGATACTCGGAATAGACAGCGCCGGAGCCTTTGATGCGTTCAGCCAGCGTCCGATTTGATGAAGGATAGACAATGTCCAGTGAACTTCCCCACACTGCGATCGTCCTGCCGCCCGCCTCAAGAGCACCCGTGTGTGCAGCCGAGTCGATGCCCTCGGCCATCCCGGACACCACTGTGATTCCGTTTTCGACAAGAGCTCGCGCAAGATTGCTTGCAAAGGTGCGGCCCTGCTCGCTGGCCCGTCTTGTGCCGACAATGGCTATTCGAAGTTCCACTGTAGGCGCGGTCGAGCCGACGCAAAACAGTAGCGGCGGGGGGTCAGCAATCTTACTTAGCAACTGCGGATAGTCATCGTCCCCAAGAAACTTGACCTCCCAACCGAGCTGTATAATGCGCGCCGCGATCTCGGTAGCCTCCCTGGCCGTTTCAGAACTATGAACTGCCTCGGCCAGGTTTTCGGAGATTCGTGGAAGTGATCCTAGCCGTGCGACCGATGAGCCAAGTACCGCCCCCGGCGATCCCAATTCCTCTACCAGTACTTTGTAGCGCTTTAGTCCAATACCTGGAATCAGCAGCAGCTTCAGCGAGTCAATCAACCGATTCTTAAGAGCGCTGTTCGTCAAGACGTCGTTCGATGGCACCTAAAAACTCCTTTGCTCCCACACCTGATACGGCCGAAAGACGAATATAGCCATTTCCCAACAGGTGCAACAGCGATTCGACATCACTTTCTAACATGGTATCCACCTTTGTAATGACCGCTATCGAGGGCTTCTCCGAAAGCGCCGAGTCGAACTGCTTCAATTCATCCTTCAGCGCCCGGTGGGCGGCAGAGATGTCCTCTTCGTTCACGTCGATGACATATACCAGCAGCCGGGTTCGCTGAATATGCCGAAGGAACTGATGCCCCAGTCCTTTTCCCTGTGATGCTCCCTCGATTAGACCGGGGATATCGGCCATCACACACGATTTGAATTCGCGCAGTTTAACGATTCCAAGATTCGGCTTCAAGGTGGTGAACGGATAGTCGGCAATTTTCGGGCGGGCAGCCGAGAAAGTTGCCAGTATTGTTGACTTCCCGGCATTCGGCAAACCCACCAGACCGACATCGGCCAGCAGTTTCAGTTCGAGGCTCAGGCTCCTGCTTTCTCCCTCGCGGCCATCCTGCGCCTTTCGTGGAGCCTGATTGGTGGGCGATTTGTAATAGTCGTTGCCATGTCCCCCACGCCCTCCGCGAGCCAGCAAGACCCGCTGATCCGGCTTGTCCAGATCGACAATAATCTCACCGCTGTCCCTGTCTCGAAAAATCGTGCCTACCGGGAAACGAAGAACGATCTCTTTGCCCGACTTGCCGGTCTTCAAGCCGCTCCCTCCGGGTCGGCCGTTTGTCGCCTTATAGGCCCGCCGATAGCGATAATCCAGCAGCGTAGTCAAGTTCGGATCGGCCAGCGCAACAACATCGCCTCCCCGCCCGCCGTCGCCGCCGTCGGGTCCTCCCTTTGGCACAAACTTCTCAGTATGAAAGGAGATACAGCCATGCCCGCCGTTTCCGGCCGCCACTTCGATTTCGACGTAATCAATAAATTTCATTCGGCAATATCCGGCAACTATGTCGGTTTGTCAAATCAGACCGTATATCAGACGGGCAGGGCAGTTGATTAACGAGGCCGGCAGTACGCAGGATTCGCAGCGAGTGTTCCTCGTTGACCCAATCTTGTGGAAGAGCTATACTATCCACTGTGGAGGTTGGCACCAGACCGGACAAGAGTTCGCTGACAATCAATCAGCGCAAGCGGCAGTGGTACGAGGAGTCGTCACTATTTTTGGGCAAGATATGTCTGAAAATGGGCCTGACACCAAATGTCATCACCGCCGTTTCTCTCGTTTGTTCTATTGTATCCGGAGTATATTTTTGGCGCGCCGAAATGCTCTGGGGTGTTTTCTGGATGCTGATGGCCGCTTTCCTGGATATGCTCGACGGCTCCACTGCCCGTGCCGGGGACATGGGTACTGTCTTCGGCGGTATTCTCGACCATGTCGCTGATCGTTATGGCGAGTTTTTTATCCTGGCTGGAATCACAATGTCCGGCGCAGTACATCCCGGATGGGGATTGTTTGCCCTGTTTGGGATGTTGATCGCGTCATATACCCGCGCTGCGGCCGAATCAATTGGCAAAATAGAGAACTGCGCGGTAGGGATGATGGGGCGATTGGAGAAGTTCATACTAATCATTGCCGGCTCGATAATTGAGGTCTGGCTACCGACCGGCATATGGCCAAAAGGTGGCTGGCTGGAATTCGCGCTCATTATTGTCGGGCTAGCCTCGACCATTACCGCCATCCAACGCCTGATCTACGCCCAAAAAATCTTAGGAGATAAGCGGAAAGTATAGAAGGGCTTCGTTGCCTGGCCTGCTGATTTGACAATCTGACCGATCGTGCCTATCTTCCACGGCAACGGTTTCATAGAATGGGCGGCATGGCGGGATCAGCAGTCCGCCCGGGTACGTTCCGAGAGTTAACGGCAGCATCACGACGGTGCTGCCCTAATTGTTTTGATACGGTGGACTAATGCACGACCTGTCGCTGATTCGCAATTTCTCCATAATCGCCCATATAGATCACGGCAAGTCGACCCTTGCCGACCGTCTCCTCCAGCAAACCCGGACCCTGTCCGTTCGTCAAATGAAAAACCAGGTGCTCGATTCGATGGATTTGGAACGGGAACGCGGTATTACTATCAAGGCCCACGCCATCCGGTTGGCTTATGATGCCCGGGACGGTAAGACCTACCAGCTGAACCTGATCGATACGCCCGGCCACGTCGATTTTACATACGAGGTCAGCCGGTCCTTGTCTGCCTGCGAAGGGGCCATCTTAGTGGTCGACGCTTCTCAGGGAATTGAAGCGCAGACGCTTTCGAACCTGTATCTGGCCATGGAAAACGATTTGGACATTCTGCCGGTAGTGAACAAAATCGATCTGCCCAATGCCGACCCGGGCCGAGTGACTGGCGAAATAATTGATCTGCTCGGCTGTACCGCCGATGAAGTGATACACTGTTCGGCAAAAGACGGAACCGGTGTTGACCAGCTTTTGGATACTGTGATCAGCATATTCCGTCCGCCGGCAGGCGATCCTCATGCGCGGTTGCAGGCGATGGTTTTCGACTCGGTATTCGACAGCTATCGCGGCGCAATGCCGTTTGTAAAGATTGTGAACGGTACTTTGCGCCAAGGCGACCGGATCAAGTTCTTTTCGACCAATCGAGCATACGATGTTGACGAATGCGGCTTTCTTCGCCTGGAGCCGATTGCGCAGGAATCATTGTCAGCAGGCGATGTCGGTTACTTGTTTGCGTCGATCAAGAATGTGTCGGATACGAAGATCGGCGACACCATCACCACTGAAAAGAACCCGGCCAAAGAGCCGGTTGGCGGATTCGTCGATGTCAAACCGATGGTCTTTTCCGGTTTGTATCCTGCAATCGCAGAGAACTTCAACCGGTTGCGTGAATCTCTCGACAAACTTCGACTAAACGATTCGTCACTGACCGTGACGCCGGAAACGTCGACAGCGCTCGGCTTTGGTTTTCGTGTAGGATTCCTGGGTTTGTTGCACATGGAGATCATTACTGAGCGTCTCTCGCGAGAATACGGCCAGACAATCATCAACACCGTTCCCAACGTAGAATACCATGTGCACACTACCGGGAGCAACATCATCAAAGTGGACAACCCCGCCTCAATGCCACCGCCCGGAGAGATCGACTTTGTCGAGGAGCCGTATGTGGACGCTCAGGTAATTGTACCGTCCGAATACATTGGCGGCATTATGAAACTGGCTACCGATCGACGGGGCGAGTACAAGACGACTGAGTATCTTTCGACCACACGGGTTTCGTTGTCGTACGCTTTCCCGCTATCGGAGATCATCTTTGACTTTTATGACAAAATGAAGTCCGTCACGCGCGGGTATGCCTCTTTTGATTATGGCCTCCCCTACTACCGAAGATCGAATCTGGTCAAGCTCGACATCATGATCAACGGCGACCCGGTCGATGCTCTCTCGGCAATCATTCATCGTGACCGCGCGTTTTACTACGGGCGTGCGCTCAATGAAAAGCTGCAAAAACTCATTCCTCGCCAAATGTTCGAAGTAATAATTCAAGCTGCTATCGGCAATCGAATAGTCAGCCGCGCCACCGTCAAACCACTTCGCAAAAACGTCACAGCCAAATGCTACGGCGGAGATATCACCCGTAAGCGCAAGTTGCTCGAGCGTCAGAAAGAGGGCAAGAAGCGTATGAAGCAGTTTGGCCGGGTGGAAATCCCCCAGGAGGCTTTTCTCGCGGCCCTGGAGATTGAACGCTAGATTGCCGAGGCAACTTTCGTCTCGGTTGTCAGTACAATCTGTTGAGTTTCAGCCGACAAGGAGTACATTGGACCTATGAGAAAGTTTCTACTATATACACTGCTATTATGTCTGGCCGCCGGGGCTGGTCATGGCGCTGCCATATTTATTCCTATGGATTCCGACGGTCAGGCCGATCACCTAAAGGCCTACGGCGTTGTCTACAAGGCGCTTGACATGGGCCGCAAGGCACAGTGGCTGCTCAATTATCGCGGCGGTTCGTTCCTGATTGACTACTCAAAGGACATCGTTGATCTCTGCCTGCTGGCCGGCGTCACAAGCGAGAGGATCACCGACGGAGAAGTCGCCGATATCTTCCGAAGGATCGAGGTTGAAGATATGGAGAGGGTCGAATTGCAGAAGGCTCCGAATATTGCCGTCTACTCGCCGTCGTCAATGCAGCCCTGGGATGATGCCGTTACTCTGGCCCTGACTTATGCCGAGATCAAATACGAGGTACTCTGGGACGAAGAACTGATCGCAGGGGCGTTGGACGAATACGACTGGTTGCACTGCCATCACGAGGATTTCACCGGCCAGTATGGCAAATTCTACGCCGCCTTTCGCGACCAACTCTGGTATCAGGCCGATGTCCGCAACAATGAACAAATGGCGGCCAGACTTGGCTATGACAAAGTGTCAGATATGAAACTGGATGTCGCCAAGACGATATATGATTACGTTCGACGCGGCGGATTTCTCTTCTCTATGTGCTCGGCGCCGGAGACAATCGATATTGCGTTAGCTGCCGAAAATGTCGACATCGTGCCGCGCGAGTTTGACGGCGATCCGGTCGATCCCGGTGCGCAAAGTAAGCTCGAATACGGCAAAACATTTGCCTTTGAAAACTTCACTCCCTCGCTCGATCCACTGCTTTATCGCCGTAGCGATATAGATACCTACCCGGACCGACAGGTAAGATTCTTCAACCAGCAGACTGACTTTTTTTACTTATTCGACTTTGCCGCAAAGCTCGACCCGGTCCCTACCATGCTCACCCAATGTCATACCAGCACCATTGACGGATTCATGGGACAGACAACCGGTTTCCGCAAGTCCCTTCTGAAGAAGTTTGTTACCATTCTGGCGCAGCCGGACAATTACGATGAAGTGCGCTATATTCATGGTAATCTTGGCAAGGGGACTTTTACATTTTTGTCCGGGCACGATCCGGAGGACTATCAACACATGGTGCACGACCCGCCAACGGACCTTTCTTTGCACAAGAATTCACCCGGCTATCGCCTGATTCTCAATAACGTACTCTTCCCTGCGGCCAAAAGGAAGCAGCGCAAGACCTGATACCGGGTCAGGTCTGGATCAGCTTGAGGCGGCTGTGCATCCGGGAATCGATTTCCAGAACCGGGGATGCCTTAGCGCTGGTGGTAGAGACCTCAGTTGCATACGGGACGAAATGAGCTAGCCCGTCGGCAGTAGCAAAAAGGTTCTCACCCCCCGGAATTCCTTCCGTATGATCTATAAGATACTGAAGTTCACTGGTGATATCGGCGAGCGAGTTGTAGCTCAGCGGTACACCGAAACAGCTCGATAGTCTGGCCAACAGGTCAGCGTTCGACATGCCGGTCATCGGCTCTCCAATCGGCGCTGTTGCCTGTATTCTGCCCGACCAGTTGGTAAAGTGTCCTTCATTTTCCAGGTAGGCGGATAGCGGCAGGAAGACATCGGCCATTTTGACCGTGTCGGTTCTAAACATGTCGGCAACCACCAGAAAGTCCAGCCCGTCGATGAATTGGTTGTAGTCCGGATTGACTGCGGGGTTTTCACCGAGGATTACAGCGCCCCGGATATACCCCTGCCGTATCTTACGCTTTAGATTGAAGCCGCTGTGATCGATCAGCGCAGGCAGATCGGTCTGCCAGACAGCCCCGCACGCTTTGAGCGACGCGACATTGCCGATCAACTGTCCGCCCGGCAGAAGCTGATTGTCGAAACCTGCCAATTGAGCGCCGCTGTGATTGCATTGACTGGTCGTCAAGGCCATGCCCGATCCGCCACCAATTCTGCCCAGCAACAACATCAATGTCGCCAGCGCCTTCAAGTCACTGGTTGAGCGGTCAACCCGTGAATCATGATTGTAAATCGCGACTATCTTTTTGTCAGGTGCGCTGATAAGATTAGCCATTCGACGAATCTTCTCTTCTGATACGCCGGAGATTGAAACGGTCTCCTCCATGTCGTACTTGGTGAGTTCTGCCTCCATCTGCGGGAAGTTTACCGTATTGTCCGCCAGGAATTGCTTGTCGATCTTACCCTCGCGAATGAGCAGCGCCATCAGCCCATTTAACAGCACAGTCGATGTTCCTCGACGAGCGTCCGCCCAAACCGAAGAGTAGCGTACAAGATCGATCTCTGCTGAATTGATGACAATCGCTTGGGTGCCCTGCACCATGTTTCGTTTCATCAGCCAGCCCAGCACAGGATTATCCGAGGTCGGATTGCCACCGAGGAACAGGTACAGGTCCGCTTGTTTTACGTCCTCTTCGGTCACCGTCGACACAGTATGACCGAGCATATCATCAAGCGCATGATAGTCGGCATTGTTTTCCAATCGGTGGAAAGAGGCAAGGTTGTTTGTACCAACCGATGCTCTGGCAAGCCGCCCGGCCAGATAAAGCTCTTCGTTGGTATGCTTCGGCGATGCACTGAACATCATCTGGTCACGCTTGTTGTTTTCGAGAAAACCGTCGAAGCCTTGCTTGATCGCCTCAAACGCCTCGTCCCAGCTTGCCTTTACCAGTTTGTCACCTCTTCGGACCATAGGCTCGGTAAGACGGCTGCCGTCGAGGTATTGCTGGTAGCCAAAACGACCGCGTACGCATAATTCCCCGTTGTTGGGCGCCAGATCGGGCGGTGCGCCGGTAACGAAAAAGAGGTCGGTCGATTTCACATTCAAAGTAATGTTGCACCCGACCGAGCAGTAGTTGCATATATTGAACACTGATTCCATTTTCCATGGACCGGAACGACGGAAGGGCATTTTTTCATTGAGGGCGCCGGTGGGACAGACGTCGATACAGTTTCCACACGATACACAGTTCGTTTCATGCAGCGCCTTTTCAAGAGCTGGTTTTACTATTGTCTTGAATCCCCGGTTGACAAAGCCCAGCGCCGATACGTTGAGGATCTCCGAGCAGGTCGATACACATCGTCCGCAGCGAATGCACTTGTTTGAATCGATCTTGATAAAGGGATGTCGTGTGTCGACTTTGAAGCGACTGTACGAGCCGCCGAACCGCTGCTGATTGACCCCGTACTCAGTACAGTAGTGACGCAGAGTACAACTGAGTGCCACATCACAACCACATTCTGCACATCGCAGTGATTCCTCGCGTGCATCGGCGTCAGTGTATCCGGTCTCGACCTCATCAAACGTCTTTGCCCGGCCTACCGCCGGTAGCTCCGGCATGTCGTGGCGCGCGCTGATTCCGATCTCGGGCAGATCGTCTGCGGTCATTGTGTGAAAACTGTCGCGTTTACTTTCAAAACTGTCGGCCGGCGGAATGGATTGACCGGTGCGGATAAAAGTATCAATGGCCAGTGCCGCCATGCGTCCAGCGGCGATGGCATCGATAGCGTCAGCAGGCCCGGTGACGACATCCCCTCCGGCAAAGACTCCCTCTCTGTCGGTCGCGAACGTCTTCTTGGCAGCTTCGATTGTGTGCCAGCGAGTGGCCTTAATGTCCTTGTCATCGCCGATACCGCCAAGGTCCGGTTCTTGCCCAATAGCGGATATAACCCAATCCGCCTCGAGCGTGTATTGCGAGCCATTGATTGAAACCGGGCGGCGACGACCGCTGTCGTCCGGCTCGCCCAATTCCATGCGAATACACTCGAGCGATACCATCCGTCCATCGTTGCTATTGACGCGGATGGGCGCAGCCAGAAACTCCATGCGGACGCCTTCCTCTTCGGCAGCGTCAATCTCCATATCATTGGCCGGCATCTCTTTTCTGGTACGGCGATAGAGCAGCACAACCTCTTCGGCGCCAAGACGAACAGACGAACGGGCGGCATCGAGAGCCGTATTCCCGCCGCCAACAACCACAACTCGTCCGCCGATGTCTGGGTTTGTTTTCATTTCCACCTGACGGAGGAATTCGACGCCGCTCAGTACACCGCCGACGTCTTCGTTCTCGACCCTCATCGCCTTGCCCGACTGGGCGCCAAGCCCGACAAACACGGATTCGAACCCCTGTCCGAACAGATCATCGATTGCGAAGTCTTTCCCCAATCTCTGGTTAAGACGAATCTCAACCCCAAGACCGGTTATCCAGTCTATTTCCTTATCAAGCACATCTCTGGGCAAGCGGTATTCCGGGATACCATAGCGAAGCATACCGCCCAGCCTCGGCGAGGCTTCAAAGATCGTCGGGCGGTAACCGTCTATTACCAGATAATAGGCGCAGGTCAACCCGGCCGGACCGCCGCCAACAACAGCAACACGATGGCCATTGTCCGGCTTCATCTGTGGCGCCCACATCTCTCCGATCATATCCTTATCGGCAGCGTAGCGTTTGATAAAGTCGATGCCGACCGGTTGGTCGATAAGCGAGCGCCGACAGTTGATCTCGCATTTGCGTGTGCAACGGCGTCCCGGAACTTGCCGAGATGCATCAGGGACATGTAACCCTGGATGTCGACATCTGCCGGACAATTCAGGCGACAAGGTCCCAGGCAGTCGGCGTAGTGATCGGAAACCAGCAACTCAAGGCAGGTCTTGCGAGCGCTAGCTACTCTTTGTGACCGAGTAAGTACTTTCATCCCATCTGCAACCGCAGTTGAGCAAGCAGGGAACAGCCGGTTGGCTCCTTCTACCTCGACAACGCACAGGAAGCAGGAACCAAATGGCTTGATCTTGGGGTCATAGCAAAGCGTCGGGATCGAATCAAGTTTCTGCTCGTGGCAGACCTGAAGGATGGTTTGGCCTTTGGTAGCGGTAATGTCTCGTCCGTTTATTGTCAAAGAAACCATGGGAATCCTCAATCCTTAACTACCGCGTCAAAGCGACAGACAGTGAAGCACTTGCCGCATTTGATGCACGCATCCTGATCAACCACGTGCAGCTTCTTTTTTTCGCCCGATATCGCATCGGTCGGGCATGCTTTGGCACAAACGACGCAGCCGGTACAGTTATCGTTTATAGTGTAAGTCAGTAGCGGTGTACAGACATGAGCGGGGCACTTTCGCTCTTCGATATGTGCGACATATTCATGGCGGAAGTGCTTCAAGGTCGTCAGTACAGGATTCGGCGCGGTTTGCCCTAATCCACACAGCGATGCTTCTTTTATCTGTCCGCTTAGTTCATCGAGATTATCGAGGTCCTGCATCGTTCCTTCGCCGACAGTGATCCGCTCAAGCATTTCCAGCATCCGTTTGGTACCGATTCTGCAAAATGTGCACTTTCCACATGATTCGGCCTGGGTAAAAGTCAGAAAGAACTTGGCCACATCGACCATGCAGGTCGTTTCGTCCATTACCACAAGACCACCAGACCCCATAATAGCGCCGGTTTGTGTGATCTGCTGATAGTCAATCCTGGTGTCACACATTTTAGCCGGAATACATCCGCCAGAGGGACCGCCCATTTGAACCGCTTTGAGCTTCTTGTCGTCAATGATTCCGCCACAGATGTCGAAAACTACGTGATTGATCGAGACACCCATCGGAACCTCGACCAGCCCGGTTCTCTTCACTTTACCGGCCATCGCAAATACTTTTGTTCCCTTGGAGTCGTCGGTGCCGAAAGCCGCATAGGCCGCACCGCCGCGCTTTATGATCCAGGGGATATTGGCGAAAGTCTCGACGTTGTTGATATTGGTTGGTTTGCCCCACAAGCCGGAGTGGGCAGGGAATGGCGGGCGAAAGCGCGGCATGCCACGCCGTCCTTCGATCGAGGCAATCAGGGCAGTCTCCTCGCCACACACAAAGGCACCGGCACCTTCCTTTATCTTTATGCTGAAGTTGAAATCGGTTCCGAAAACAGCGCCACCTAAGAAGCGCTTCTTAATTGCCTGAGCTATAGCCTGTCGCAACCGCGCCACCGCTTTGGGGTACTCGGCTCGTATGTAGATATAGCCTTCCGCCGCTCCTATTGCATAGGCTCCGATTATCATGCCTTCCAGTACCGCGTGCGGATCGCCTTCGAGAATTGACCGGTCCATGAATGCGCCCGGGTCGCCCTCATCGGCATTGCATATAATGTACTTCTTCTCGCCTGCTGCACCGCGAGTGAACTTCCACTTGGTACCCGTGGGAAAGCCGCCTCCCCCGCGACCGCGCAGACCGGAGGACACAACTTCATCTATAACCGCTTCAGGCGTCATCGAGGTCACAGCCTTCCCTGCCGCTTCGTAACCCCCTGCTCCGATGTATTCCTCCATTGAACCGGGATCTATGATCCCGCAATTGCGAAGAACAATTCGTTCCTGATTTTCAAAAAAGCCGAGCTCCCGCCCCTCGCCCGAGACAAGCCACTCATCAATCACTCTGTCGTTCAGAATTGCTTCGTCAACGATTCTGCCAACCCGCTCTGGCGTCACTTCGCCGTACATATGAGAGGTACCGTTGCCGTTGCTGACCTCGACCAGCACTTCCCGATAGCACATACCGACACAGCCTGTTTCCTTCAGCGTGAAAGCTTGCGGATGCTCGGCCAGTTCATCGTGAAGCGCCTGATAGACTTTCTCGCCCCCGGCCGAGATGCCACAGGTGCCGAGTCCTATACGAACCGTCTTCATACAGTTACCTCGCCCTGTTCCTGCGCTCGTTCTTCTTTGGCCTTTCGTTTGTGCACTCGCAGAATCTTACGCAGCTTGGGCGGAGTGAGTCGTCCGTACGTTTCTTCATCGATGACAATCACCGGCGCCAGCGAACAGCAGCCGATGCAGGCAACAGACAGCATCGAGAAACTGCCATCGTCTGAAGTTTCTTCGTAATCAATCTTCAACTCATCGGTAACAGTGTCGGATATTATGCGGGCGCCATTGACGTGACAGGCAGTCCCATTACACACCTTGATAACGTGCCTGCCCAGAGGTTTGGTGCGAAACTGCGCATAAAACGTGACCACGCCATAAATGTCGGCCGGTGCGATACCGGTGACATGGCTGATCCGGTCGATCGCCTGCTCAGAGACGTATCCATAACTGTCCTGGGCCGATTGCAAAAGAGGAATAAGCGCGCCTTCCTGGCCGTCGTATTTCCAAAGATCTACATTGAACTGCTTGAAGGTCTGTTTAGTATCTCCGGGCATAGAGCCTCTCCTACAAAGTATCCAGTCGAAGAATTCTGTCTTGTTTAAGCCGCAACACGCCATCGAGTGAGGCTAACTGTCTTTGCACAATTCGCTCTATTTCGCTAAAACTGTCTGCTGCAATTACAACCACAAGATCGTAGCTGCCGGTAACCGGTGCACAGGCGATAACCGCATCCATCAACTCCAATGCTGTCTTGACCTCGCGCCGTCGCTCCTTCTCGGTTTCAATGAACAGATAACTTGCTGCAGGATAGTCGTCGATACTGGCGAGGTCATCCTGCTCATCGATAAGATCACATCGGGAAAAAGATGAAAAGCCTTCGAGTTTGCGAAGTTCGTCTGGAAGTGCGAGAGCTTTGTCAGATAGTCTCAGTACCAGATTGTAGTAGCCGTCGACCGCGTCCCAGCGCCTGACTTGTTTGCGGCTCCCCAGTGACTCAATCGCGGGCAGCAACTGTGCCTTGTCGTCGAATCGGACAAGGAAATAGGAGCCGGAATTCATCGGATTCGCCCAGGGTTAAGGTCCGCCCACAACAGAGCAAACTGATTTGAGAAATCTTTCACAAATTGTCTCAAAACAAATCGCCAGCTAACTACCACAAAATCACTCCCGGTTGCCGAGAACATACTCTACCGACCCAATGTTGTCAATCCAGAAAGCTCAGGTATGCCTTTGCTGTACAATATGAGACGACATTAAACAATACAATCACGTATTCTTTTTCCCCCTCGCCTTGATCACAATCCTTTTTCGACGATAGTAGCAAACTAGCTTGCCACTGCGTACCATTGAATATGACCCCTGGTGTGCCTTGTGAAGAAAGATGACTGGACTGAATTCCAAATTCGTGAAGGAACTGGCCCGCGCAGCAGGCTTTGAATTGTGCGGAATATGCTCCCCTCAGCTGCCTGACGATGCCTTGGAGGCATATGACCGTTGGCTTGCTGAAGGACATCACGGTGAAATGACTTGGCTGATGGACTCGCGAGATCGCCGCGCCGATCCCCGGCAGTTGTTACCAAACGTGAAATCGGTAATCATGCTTGGCGTAAACTATTACCACCCAAACTCCGACGACGCTCCGCGTCGCTGCGACGGTATCGTAGATCGACGAAAGCCGCCACAGCAACGGACAGCCCCACCGGGGATGGGGAGAATATCGCGGTATGCCCGAGGACGCGACTATCACAAAGTCATTGGCAAAATGCTCAAGCATCTGGCCCATCGCCTTCAGCAGGAAGCACGGACGAAATCGCAGGCTCGGTTCTTCTGGTGGGTCGATTACGGCGCATTCTTCGAGCGCGCTTTTGCCCGAAAAGCAGGATTAGGATTCCTGGGGCGCAACTCCATGCTTATCAACCGCGACTACGGCTCCTGGCTGTTTCTGGCAGAACTGCTTACCACTATCGAACTAGAACCGGATGACCCAACTCGAATCGATCACGGGCAATGCGGACATTGCCGTCGATGCATCGACGCCTGCCCGACAGGCGCTATTGTTCGAGACGGTGTTGTCGATTCTCGCAGGTGTATTTCGTACTTGACTATCGAGCGCCCATCGGAAATACCGGCCGGACTGCGCCCCGACATGTCCGATCTCCTGTTCGGATGCGATATTTGCCAACAGGTCTGTCCCTACAATGCAGATCCACCCCAAACCGGACATTGCGAGCTTCTGCCGTGTGCCGGAGTCGGGGAGTATCTCGATTGCAAGAGCGTGATTGACCTGCCTGATCGCGATGCATTCTTAAGACTCACGGCTGGAACTCCCCTGACCAGACCGAAACTCGACGGCCTCAAGCGAAATGCGACGATAGTGCTGGAAAACCAGCGCCGATCTCGCAAATTGGACTGAATTGAGGCCTGTCCGCTTTACAATTCTCTGCCCATAATTGGTGGGCACATCCTTGCCTCGCCGCAATTGTTTGGTTACCATAGCGGCGTGAATAGAGTCGCAGTGAAACTGGGCGCAACGGTACTGGTCACAATTGTATGATCAAGATTGCGCCTTCTATTCTTGCAGCAGATTTTTCCCGTCTGGCCGAAGAGATCGTCGAGGCCGATCAAGCGGGAGCGGACCTCTTTCACCTTGACATCATGGACGGGCATTTCGTGCCCAACATCTCGTTTGGGCCATCGATTGTACACACAATCGACAACCTGACCACCAGCTTCCTCGATGTACATCTGATGCTGTCCGAGCCGGAAAAGTACTTCGAGCCGTTTACCAAAGCGGGAGCGGACAACATTACCTTTCACATTGAAGCGCGTCCCGATCCCAAGCCGCTGCTGGATCAACTGAAAAGCATGGGAGTTAAAGCCGGCCTGTCGTTGAATCCGGACACACCGGTTGAGCATGTGCTTCCATTTCTGGGCCAATGCGATTACCTGCTGGTGATGTCGGTATTTCCCGGCTTCGGCGGACAGAGTTTTATTGAACCGACTCTTAAGACTATTGAAACGGTCCGTAATTGTATCGACAAGAATTCATTTGCCACACTGATCGAGGTAGACGGAGGTGTCGATAGCTCCAATGCCGAACAAATAGTACAAGCGGGCGCCGACGTGCTGATCATGGGAACAGCCTTTTTCTCCAACCCCGACTGGCCCGGACTTGTAAGAAACGTCAAGAAACTTAAACGGAAGCGTGTTGCCTCTTAAGTTGTGACTGAAGAAACTTGATTAGATGCCGGCAACGGAGTGGATGGGTAGAAAACATATAATGGTAACCAAAGAAGCAGGAACGATGCGAACGGAAGCAAACAGATCATTTTCACCGTGGCGTGGATTTCACAATAAGCAACTGTCGGAAAAGTGGCACACAAAGCTCAGCGACATGGCCCGACGTGCGCTAGGCGAGATCATCAAAATGACAACTGTTGCTGCATCCGGCCATCCGGGCGGCTCAATGTCGTCGCTGGAAATCTACCTGACCCTGTATAACATGGCCCGAGTCGATCCAGAGAACCCGACCCGCGACGACCGCGATCGAATCATTATCTCGCATGGTCACACTTCTCCGGGCGTCTATGCTTCGCTTGCCGCTGCCGGTTTTTTCGATATTGTTCCCGCCCTGTCAGGTTTTCGCGTGGGCGGCTCGCCCTTTGAAGGCCATGTCGAACGATCGGTTCCGGGGATCGAGTGGGACACAGGTAACCTCGGACAGGGATTGTCGGCCGGGATTGGGAAAGCGCTGTACTCGCGTCTTACGGGAATGGGGTTTCATTCATATGTTGTCATGGGTGACGGTGAACAACAAAAGGGACAAATAGCCGAGGCGCGGCGATTCGCGAAGAAGTACAATCTCGATAAACTGACTGTAATCATTGACTACAACCATTTGCAGATATCCGGTAACATCGATGACATTATGCCGCATGATTTGAAGGCTTGCTGGAAAGCGGATGGCTGGAATGTTGTCGAAATCGACGGCCACGATCTGCATCAAGTATATCAGGCGCTGCAAGAAGCGACCCACTCCAAGAGCGGCCCTACCATGATCCTGGCCCGCACCGTGATGGGAAAGGGCGTGTCTTTCATGGAAAACGACCATGCCTATCATGGCGCTCCTCTTAAACCGGACCGCGCAGCCAAAGCTCTGGCTGAACTGGGTGCAGAGAATGATCTGGACCAGCTAAGCGCGCTCAGAGCACAGGGACCGCCGCCAGCATTTTCAGTTACAGAACAGGATTGTCTTTCGGTTGACCCAGGTACTCCGATAACTTATGGCATTGGCGACAAACTGGATAATCGTTCCGCTTTTGGCAACGCACTGGTTTCGGTGGCGAAAGCCAATATGGAACGCGATGATTATTGTATGGCAGTATTCGACTGCGACCTGGCCGGATCGGTCAAGACCTCGTCCTTTGCAAAGGAATTTCCCGACTGCTTTTTCCAGTGCGGAATCAGCGAGCATTCGACCGCCACAATGGCCGGGAGCCTTTCGGCCGAACGGGCGCTGTCGATCTGGGCGGATTTTGGTGTCTTCGCAATTGACGAAACCTACAATCAGGCGCGTCTGAATGACATCAACCATACCAACTTGAAGCTTGCTTGTACGCATTGTGGAGTGAGCGTAGGCGAGGACGGCAAGACGCATCAGTGCATTGACTACTTCGGGCTGCTCAACTCCACCTTTGGATGGAAAGTGATTACACCGGCCGACCCCAACCAGACCGATCGCGCTGTCCGGTATATCCTGAGCAATCCCGGCAACTTTGCTCTAATAATGGGCCGTGCAATTGAGCCAATCCTTACCGACGGGGCTGGGAACCCATTCTTCGGTGATCGGTACCAGTATGTGTATGGCAGGATGGACATCCTTCGCTCAGGACAGCACCTTGCTCTGGTCAGTGCGGGAAATATGATGCGCTACGCGATGAAAGCGTGGAATATGCTGCATGATCAGGGAACCGATGTAACACTAGTGTCAATTTCGGATTGGTCGGATATACACACCGATGACCTGGCCATGCTCGCCGCGTACGAGCAGGTCGTTGTACTCGAGGACCATAACGTCAAAACCGGCCTGGGGCAGATGATTGCTTCCTCGATGTTCGAGCACGGGATGTCCACAAGGTTGACCAAAATGGGTGTGCACCAGTACGCTTCATCCGGCAAACCGGACGAGTTGTTTAAGCTGCTGGGAATTGATGCCGAAGCCGTCATGGCCAGAGTTCGTAACCTGCTGGGCATGAAATAGAAGAACCGTCCTGACCGGGAACCTGTATGCTGGCCGGATACATAACTGCGAATACATCGGACCTTGCGCTGGTTAATGTGATCGATGGCAACCTTCGGCTGGAGAATCGCGAGACATTCACCAACAAAGACTTCTCCGATTTTGAATCGATTCTTCGCCTATACCTGAAGAACTCAAAAAAATCATTTCGACACGCTTGTTTCGGAGTAGCCGGGCCGGTGATTCGCGACTGTGTGGCTACTACCAATCTTCCGTGGAAATTGAGTTGCGCACAATTGCAGGAACAATTCGAACTAACCAGGGTGCGATTAGTGAATGATCTAGTGGCCTGTGCCCAGGGCGCGCTGGAGTTGCCACCTGACAAATTCTATACAATTAATGAGGGAATTCATTTCCCCAACGGTAATATGGGGATGCTAGCAGCCGGGACTGGACTTGGTGAGGCACTGATGTTCAATGACGGCAATCGCTATCTGCCCTATGCCTCCGAGGGAGGGCACGCTGATTTTGCTCCGACCAATCAAATAGAAAGCGAGTTGCGCGACTACCTGTTTGGGCGCCTGGGGAGAGTCGAAGCAGAGGACGTTGTCTCTTTGTCCGGCATAGAAAACATATATTGCTTCCTTAGTGAATTAAACAATGTTCCACCTGCCCACTGGTACAAGAAGGCGAGCGAACGATCCTCAGCCATCATTGAACAGGGACTATCCGGGGAAGATGAACTTGCTGTGCAGACGCTCGACCTGTTTATCGACTGCTACGCTTCCGAGGCGGCCAATCTTGCCCTGAAAGGAATGACCCTCGGCGGGATTAGACTCGGCGGCCTCATAGCGCCGCAGATCATCACCGCCCTTGACAAGGGTCGCTTTATGGAACGCTTTGCCAAGGGGGGGAAAATGGAAGGCTTGCTCAGCCGCATTCCGGTACAGTTGATCATCGATGACAAAACCGCCCTTTTGGGTGCGGCCTCGCTGGCGAGGCAAATGCGTTGAGCCGGCAGGCATTCGTTATTTTTGTCAACGGCCGGTACACTATCGCGGATATTCAGTATTACAAGAAGATCTGTCGCGGGAAGATCCGTGTCGCCGCCGACGGAGGCATACGGTTTTTTCAAAAGGCGCGAATGATACCGGATATTCTGATTGGCGACCTCGATTCTTGCGGAAGCCGTTTGAAAATTGATGAAAGCAAGACCAAAATTCTTGCTTTCCCGCGACAAAAGAGTGCCACAGATGGTGAATTGGCCATTGACTACTGCCTTGACAACGGCGCTGGGTCGATCGATTTGGTGATGCCGTCGGTTGGAGAAATCGACCATCTTCTTGGCAATCTGTTCATCCTGGCCCGTCGTCCCCGGTCTGTCCGTGCGATGAAACGCCGGTGTAGCATGCGAATCGTTAATCGTCGCTACGAAGTCCGGTACTGTGCGGATGAAAAGATGTTCTTTCGGAATTGCGTCGGTGATCGTCTGTCGATAATTCCGATCTCAGCACGTATCCGACTGACATGTACCGGTACAGAGTACGTAGCAAAAGAACTGCTCGTCCGCATTGGGGAGAGCCGGGCGTTACGCAATCGTATCGAATCAAAGCGAGCAGTGGTGCAGGTCGCTGGCCGAGCGTTGGTTGTTCGCTATTATCATCAGTCATAGCAGCGATTGGGCGAGTGATCACAAGAGGAGGGTAAGGCAATGCCAAAGTCGAAATGGAAAACAAACGCCCGATCCGATGTCCCTGACAGGCGTGACTGGATGTACCAACCGCCGCTTATTCAACTTCGCAAGTCGGTCGATCCGCCAACGGACCTTCACATACTCAACCAGCATAGCGAGGGAGCCTGTACCGGCTTTGCTGTCGCCGCCGCGATCAACCTGCTGTATGCCCGGGCCGAACAGAATATCCGGGTCAGTCCCCGTATGCTGTACGAGTCGGCCAAACGGAATGACGAATGGCCGGGTGAAAGCTACGATGGTTCCAGTTTGCGTGGAGCTATCAACGGATGGAGGAATATGGGCGTATGCCGCGACGAAGTGTGGCCTTTCAGTGTGACACAGAAGGGTTACCTGACTATCGCACGGGCAAAGGATGCGCGCGGCAATACCATAG
>JBHHVC010000031.1:0-18724 GCA_046754125.1 Candidatus Zixiibacteriota bacterium | reverse complement strand
GCCGACGGCCGGCTGATCCTCGAACAGGTCCTTTTTCAGGCGATCTCCGATGAAAACAACGCGACGCTTCAGGGCGATATCCCGATCGTTGATAAAGCGCGAGCCGACATCCGGAATCAGGTTTCTCATCTCACCGAACTCAGGCCAAATGCCGACGATATTGCGGATGGTATTGTTCTTTCCGTATTTCATCGGCACACGCCACTTGGAGAACTCGGGAGAAATGTGGTTGACGGTTATCGCACTGGCCTGGATCAATCGAATATCCGACTCGGTCGGGCGGATGCGACGACCTCGCGGCAAGCCTTTGAACTCCTTGGAGGTGATGCCGGGCCAGAATATGGCAATGTTCTCGCCAATCCCCTTTTGGGACTTAAGTTGCGCCTCGGTCAGTCCCTGCCCAAAAGCAAATAGCAACACGATCGAACAACTGCCCCAGAATATGCCGAACATGGTCAGCAGTGTGCGCAGCTTCTGACGACGCATATCGTTGAGGAACTGCTTTAGAGATGGAAGGGATGCCATATCTATCTAACCATACTCTTTTTAGTCGGCGCTAATCTCACGTGGAGGCCGTTCGACCAGCAGTTCACCCTCTTCGAGGCCGCTGACAATTTCGATATTAATGCCATCGGAAAGTCCGGTCTCTATAGTACGGGAAGTGATGACTCCCAATGAATCCTGAACTTCGACAGTGGCGACCGAATCGTCGAACTTTACGAGCCGTTCCGGGGCCAGCAGTATGTCTTCCTTCTTTGTGATTATCACATTGGCATTGGCGCTGTACCCTGCTCTCAGGAAGCTGCTGCTGGTCTGTTCGAGGGTGACTTCTACCTCAAACATGGTGGAACCTTCTTCCCTGTGCGCTTTAGGAGATATTTTTCGCACAATTCCCTTCATATGTTCGTCAGGAATGGCTCCAATTTCGACCTCGGCGGGCATACCTTCGAAGAGCTTACCAACATCGATCTCGTCGACATTTCCGTTGAACACGAGGTTATCCATCTGTGCAATCGTCATTAGTTCCGTGCCCGCCTGAAAGGAGGTCAGTGGTACCACAGGGTCCCCCTCATCGACCAGACGCGACAGCACAATTCCAGCCATCGGCGATTTGATTACGTTGTTGACGTCAAGATCGGCAACTGTGGCTTTTCCAGACTGAATCAGCGAGAGTTTTTCCTGTGCCAGTCTTAGCCTGAGTTCCTCCTCTTCGTATTTTGCCCTTTGGTTATCATATTCCTGATGAGAGATGAGCTGCTTATCGCGAAGAGACTCAGTGCGTTCATATTCCAACCGAGTGTTGTCAAATGATACCTGGGCGATTTCCACCTGACGTTTGGCCTCGGTGTATTCAACAGGCGTGGGATCGGGAGCAATATCGAACAGCGGGTCTCCCACTTTCACTTTGTCTCCAATTTCGACGTAAGCGCGCCGCACGATGCCGCCGATCTTTGACTTGATCGCAATCTCTCGTTTCGGTTCGATTCTGCCCACAGCCAGCGCCTTATCGATTATTGAACCGCGTTTTACCGCAAACGTCTTGTTTTCATCATCTTTTTTGGCGGATCCGTCTATTGCGAAAAACAAAACTGCCGACACAACACTCAGCACTACTACGACCAATGCAATTCTCTTGAACATCACCTGGTTCTCCGTCCGGTCTTAGAATAAGCGATTGTACAACTTGTCAATTGCTTTACGGTGCGCCGACTCAGATGTTTCAAAGAGACATATATCTGTGATCCCCAACCACTTCTGCGGCCGGTGACCGAAACAATGGCCGGTCAGGGATGGGAAAGCATTGACACAAAGCACAATTGCTCCTATCTTTCCAACTGGAGAGCGTCCACACTTCCACGCTTCCTGTTAAGGAGGATCCAAATGAGACCGATTCACTTTGCCTGGCGATATTTGATAGCCGTGTCCTTGTTGTTGCCCTTAGAGGTTCGCGCACTGTACACATCAGAAGCAGGTACATTTAGCAGCGAGACACCGACAAGATTGATTGTGAAGTTTCGATCCGATTCCGACGCGCGGGCGACCATGAAGTTGGACGGATCGGTATCGGTGTACGGAGTAGCTATGGGACGCATACGCGAGCAATTCCCGCTGGTGAAAACGGAAAAAATTCTTAGGCGAGCAACTTCTGCTGCTTCAGAAGCCGGGCTGAATAGTATAGTCATCCTGACTGTCAACGAGGGAACCGACTTGCAGGCAATGAAGGAAGCCTATGCCGAATTGCCGCAGGTGGAGTATGCTGAGATCGACCGCTCTGTTGAGTTGTATGGTACTCCTGACGATTCTCTATACCCACACCAATGGGCATTGAACAACACCGGGCAAGGTTACTGGGCGGTGCAGCGTAACGCTGGCAGCTTCAACGACGTGCTGATCACCGAATTCGGCACTCCCGATGCCGACATAGACCGGCAGGAGGTGTATGACAACCCACCAGCCAGCACCTCAACAGTGGTGGTGGCCATAATTGATACCGGTGTCGATTGGGATCACCCTGACTTGGTCGATCGCATATGGACCAATCCCGGCGAGATTCCGGACAATGGTCTCGACGACGATCACAATGGGTACATCGATGACATACGCGGCTGGGACTTCTCAGGCAACGACTCAGGTATCATACCGATATATGAGGACAATGACCCGACCGACCACCACGGGCATGGTTCGCACTGTTCAGGCATTGTGGCAGCCACCGACTACAACTCCATCGGAGTTGCAGGGATTGTTCCCGGCGCGAAGATCATGCCACTTAAGTTCTATCCGCTCATGCCGGTCTCACTGGCGGCCAGGGCTATTATCTATGCTGCCGACAACGGCGCCGATGTCATCAATATGAGCTGGGGACTGGGATGGCCGATTCCAGTGGTTGAGGAGGCACTCGATTACGCTGCGTCGAAGGGAGTGATACTGTGCGCAGCAGCAGGAAACGACGGTGCCGAGGTGACCAATTATCCAGCAGCATATACTACCACAATTGCGATCGGCGCCACTACCAGCGACGACGAAGTGACATCTTTTTCGACAATAGGAACCCATCTGGACATAAGTGCTCCGGGGTTGTCCATCCTGTCACTGCGGGCTGAGGGGTCCGATATGTATGGCCAGGACGGTGAGCCAAATGTTCATGTCATTGATGGCAGCTACTACCTTGCCTCCGGCACCAGCATGGCCAGCCCCTGTGTTGTTGGCGTGACGGCCTACCTTCGATCTGTCTCGCCAGGCATCACACAGAACAAGGCGCTGGAGATTATGCAGGCCACCGCGCTCGATATAGTCGACCCTTACGGTACCGGCATGAACCTGCCCGGCTGGGATATGTACAGCGGTGCCGGCCGAGTCAATGTTAATGACGCTCTTCAGGCAACCCCTGACGTTCGGGCACGAATAACATCGCACTACCAACACGAGGTTGTATCTGGTGTTGTGTCGATTCTGGGCACCGCTGACGGAGCGGCCTTTGCGTCGTACACGCTCGAATACGGGGCCGGAGACTTGCCACAGTTGTGGACAGAGATTGTGACTGCCCCAAGTCCTGTCACTGACGGCCTTCTGGGCAGTTGGAATACAGTCGGGGTAGACGGCTCATACACAATACGTTTGCGGGTCGGCGGCGACAATGTGGCGCGAGTAATAGTCAATGTTGCCAATCAGACGTTGGCACAAATATCCTCTCCAAGTGTGAACGATACGCTGGTCGGGCTGGTTGACATCACAGGCAGCGCAGTCGATCCCGATTTCGCTTACTATGTACTCGAATACGGCCTGGGTACGACACCGGCAGTGTGGAATGAAATAACAACGACCTCAATTCCCGTCTTTGGAGGAGTTCTGACCAGTTGGAACTCCGGCCTGCTGAGCGACGGGGACTACACCTTGAGATTGTCGGTTTACTCAACGTCGGCTCTGGTGGCAAGCGATATGGTAATGATTACCGTGCGTTCGGTTTTCTCCGGTGACAATGGGTGGCGTGCTCCGCTCGGCGGTACGCCGTCGGTACTTGCCAACTACGGTGATTTCGATGGCGACGGTCTTAACGAAATCGTGGTCGGAAGTGAGACCGGCCTGCATTTCTTCAATACCGACGGAACGCCCAAACTCAGCGGTCTGCCCTCTATCCCGGCCGGAGATTTTCGCGTACCGGTGGCCGTCGGGAAGTTGGACAGCGACAGTATTGACGATTTTGTTGCAATTGACGCCGGGGGACAACTCTATATCTACTCGTCGGCCGATTCGCTTACTGTGACCTCTGTCCCCGAGCAGCCCGACGTGAATATCTATTCAAGTATTCAGGAATCATTTAATCCGATGCTGTTTTTGAAAGATGTGAATGGCGACGGTATCGATGAAGTTCATTACAAGAACGGGGGCTCCTCGAGTCACTACATCTATGACGCCGACGGAACGCCCCATGGATGCGCTTTCCCTGTTAGTGGACCGTACACGCAGTATCTCCCCGCCGACCTCGACGGCAACGGAGTAGATGAAATGTACGCGCTGGGTTCCGGAGTGGCTCTCCTCGACTCATGTGGACAGACAATAATCTATCGGTCGCTGTTCAGCGGAGGGGCAAATCTGATTGCAAGAGGTTTGAGCGCGGTTGACATTGATGGCGACAATGTTCTGGAACTCATCGCGTATGGAGTGTACCAAAACGGTCCCGACTGGGAAAACGCCTGGATATGGGCATTTGATGATTCATTAGTTATGCGACCGGGCTGGCCGCACGACATTGGTGTTAACGGATTTCTGACCCCCAGTATGCCGGTTTTCGCGGATATCGATCATGATGGCGAACTCGAGTATGCGACGTCGTACTACGACTTTTCCAACAGTTATGTTATTGCATGGAATCTCGACGGGACATCATTTATTGGCGCCGGAACAGCAACCGATGGCTATTTCGCTACATTGGCCGACCCATCCCTGACCAATCAAATCATTATGGCCGATATCGACGGCGATGCGTTCGAGGAAGTGATCACCGTGGCCGAGGCCGACCTCTTCTACTCGTACGATGTGGAACGAATCATTGCCTACGATCGATACGCCGATGTGACCAGCGGATACCCTATAGTGCTGGCCTCTGGAACATTGGGATCAAGCATTCAAAAGCATGGCTTCATGCCGACAGTTGGAGACATTGATCAGGATGGCTCGGTTGATATGGTTGTACCGTCCATGTCGGGCGATCTGGTGTTCATCAACTATGCCGGCACTCCGTACAATCCAAACAGCTCGGTCGGTCGTATGTGGCGATATAATCGCAGGCTAAGCGGCATTGCCCCGATGTCATCCGATATGGTTCTGGTGTGCGGAGATGTCGACGGCTCCGGAAGTGGACCTGACATTGTCGATATGACTTATCTTGTCGATTATCTGTTTGGCGGTGGGCCGCCGCCTCCTCATATGGCAATGGCCGATGTAAATGGTGACGGTAGCCTGGATATTCTGGACCTGACCTTTCTTGTCGATTTTCTGTTTGGGACCGGTTTACCCCCGGTCTGCAATTAGCAGCCACTACGCGTTATTACCCGCGACGACGGTACTGAAATCGAACTGATTGCTCGTTTGTCTTTGACTTTCTTTCTCCAATCCATTAGCTCTGGTACAGTAACGAGTTCTGCGATCACCCAAGATCGACCGAGCCTCCTCTTCCAACTATAAGTGCTTCAGCGAGATGGGAGATTGCAAAAAACGCAGCCTTCAGTCTTGGTCTCAGCCCGCTATTTGCTTATTATTGGAAGACTATGGCTGACAAGACTATCTGGGCGCCCTGGCGAGCGGCCTTCGTGCTTGGGAAGAAGGAAAAAGGGTGTATCTTCTGCAAGCGGTTGAAGATGGCGGATTCTGCTCGGAACCTGATCATCTATCGCGGAAGGCTGGCTTTCGTCATACTGAACAAGTATCCCTACAATGCCGGACACACGATGGTCGTCCCGAAGCGTCATGTCGGTCAGATCGAACTGCTGACCGAAGACGAGGGAGCCGAACTGTTTGAATTAACTCGTCGCATTGTAGCTGTAATCAAGAAGGCGCTTGGACCTGACTCGCTGAATCTCGGGATGAATCTCGGGCGAGGCTCCGGCGCCGGGATTCCCGGCCACTGTCACATGCATATTGTTCCACGCTGGCGAGGAGATACCAACTTCATGCCGGTGATCGGGGATACCAAGATAATCTCACTACCGCTGGGACCGGTCTACGATGCACTCAGGAAGGGATGCGCGAAGTGGTAGCCAGGCGCCGAAAGATCCCGACCAAATCTGAATTGATACAACTACAGCAGCTGTACAAAACAGACGAGCGCATTGGCGAACGTCTAGGCGGAGTGCCAGCCTACCTTGTTGCCTACTGGCGTCGCAAGAAGGGTGTCCCCAAGCATTCGTTGCCTAAGTTTTCCGAAAAAGAGATCAGGACGTTGTGGGAACGATTTGGCAATGACGACCGCTGCGGGCTGGAGCTGGGTATTTCCAAACCGGCCTTCTACAATTGGCGCCGTCGTTACGGAATCCGTGAGAAGCCGGCATTTCTGAAGCTGGAACAACTTGAACTTTCCTTCCCCGGCATCGGTCTATCATCTCGAACCGACAGTCTGTACGGCGAACGCTCGCTCGTTCACAAGTTGATGGCCTGCGCTGCGGGGGGTGACAATGTTGAAAGCGGGCAGACTATTCTGATCGAACCGGTCCTGGCACTATCCCGCAATGACACCGCTGAGGTCATTGGGCTTTTCAACGAATCAGGCGCCGAGTATGTTTTCAATCCCAACAGGATTGCAATTGCTCTCTCTCCGATTCTAGTATCACAGTCTGTCCAATCATCCCGGAAGTTGAAATTGATCCGGGACTTCGCTCGACGTCAGAGTATCCGCAGTTTTTTTGATATGGGCGAGGGAGTTGGCCACCAGGTCGCGATGGAGCATGGACTGATTCTGCCCGGTCAGGTTCAGGCAGCAACTAACGCCTATGCTTGTTCGTTCGGCGCAGTTGCGGGACTGGCCAGCCATATCGACTCACAGATGATGGCCGACCTTTGGGTAAAGGGGCAACTGTCGGTCGATGTCCCCAGGGTAACACAGGTGACCATTGACGGGAGGCGAGTGAGAGGCGTCTATTCGCGAGATATCGCCGCCGCTGTTGTAAGGGATGTGGGCCGAATGGATACGCCGGGAAGAGCACTTGAGTTTTGCGGGGCGACAATTCCTCATATGAGTGTTAGTGAGCGTTTTACTCTTTGTCGAGCGGCTGTTGACGCTGGTTGCTCGTTCGCTGTGTGCAGGTTCGATTCTGTCACACGGCGCTATCTTTCCGGACGCGCCATCGGCAACTACCAGCCGTTGTTCGCAGACAAAGATGCTGTATACGACGATTCTATTTCGCTATCGGTAGATGGTCTGTCGCCTCAACTGATTGGGGGCGAGAAGTCGCATCCCGTTCTGCCGGTTGCTGAGCGCGAAGACCAGCCGGTTCACCAGATAGTTCTCGGCACCGAGTGTTGTGGTCGTTTCGAGGACCTTCGAGTGGCGGCTGACATGTTGAAAGGGAAGAAAGTACATCCTGACTGCCGCCTCCTGGTCTTTCCCGGTTCGCGCTCTGTATATATTGAGGCTCTCAAGAAAGGGCTGATACGCGTGTTTGTCGAAGCCGGAGCTATGGTTATGAATCCCAGCAGTGGAGCCGATCTGGCTGGGCTGATAGGTTCACCTGCTCCCGGCGAGCGATGGCTTGCGACAGCCGATGTCAGCCTGCTCAATGCTATTGATACGTCCGAATCCGAGCTGTATCTTTGCTCTCCGGCTACAGCCGCAGCTTCTGCTCTGAACGCCTCCATTACCGACCCAACTCGGTACATCAAATAGCAGCTTGGTCGCCCTGCGGCACTGCATAGAATTGCATATTCTTTAGACCTTCCAGAACAAACCCAGATGGAATCGGCCATAAATCAATACTTCGGAAAACACGTCACAACTCACTATCCCACAACAATCTGTACAAATGTCAAACAGTATAGCGAATCACCAACCTCCCCACCATATAGCACAAAACTACTCCGTTTGCGCAACTTCTCGGACAGCAACCAATTACGTGAGTCGGCAAGCGTATCGTGTCGTGGCAGCGCCATCCGGCTCGATATTTGCTTTGTTGTATTAATGCTCAAGAGATGAACAGTGAGAAAAGTTGCAAACAACAAGCATTTGGAAGGAACTAGAAAGATGAAAAAGATTGTACTCACCATGATTCTGGGGCTTCTGCTGGTTGGACCGGCTGGCGCGGTAACCATCGGACTGCACTCGTCGAATGTTGGCATTGGAACTATGAGTTGGTCAGTGTCCGGTACTGACATATCTATCTGGGAAGACTGGACAGCCAGCGGAGCAGGGTTCTTGGAATTAGATTCTCTAGATATCTTTACCGACTACACAGTGACCAAGTATGTTACCAACAACACCGGCACCGATTGGGATCACTTTACAAATGAACTTCTGGACCCCACCGGCCAAAGTGAAGACGGTTCCTATGACATTCCTACGGAACCGTGGGTACCAGCCGGTTTTTCACATTCGAATAATATGGATGGCCTCAGCTTCGCCCAGGGCTCAGGCATATCGCGCACTTCGACAGCCTTTGGCAGCCAGGTAGTCGATGAATTAGCCGGTCGCGATTTCATAGATTTCTTCGGTGGTCTTGTCTCTGGAGCGGGCGGGGAAGATACGGTCAGCTATGGTCTGCGCAACCATTCCTCGGTGCAGATGCCGTTCCTGCTGGTACAGCGGCCAAACGAGTACACCGGCGGTGAGCCGATCCCGGAACCGACAACCATGCTCCTATTTGGCCTTGGTCTGGCCGGAGTGGCGATTCGCAACCGCTTCAAAAAGTAAATCAGAGACTGCTGTGATGGTTATTGAGCCCGCCTGATGGCGGGCCTGAGGGTGTTGACAAAGTCAGCACCCTTTTTCAGTTGATGTACTCATCTCCGTCATCATTCAACGGCAGGAATCATCCCAGTGTCAAATGGAAGATGGCACGCCATCTCTCTCATTCTACTAACTATTGAATAAAAAGGCGTTTCCCGATCGCAATTCTCCATTCCAAAACCTGATTCTCAGTAATCTGAGAAAAACTCTCGAGAAAGGTCCATAATTACCAAGAAGACAAAGAGCAGTTCCAAAAAACTGCCCTTTGTCGTCAGTCTGGCCCGCCCCGAATGGGGTGGTCTTTTTTTCTTGTTGAGGAAGGACTGGTTTGGGCAAACGCTCAAGATCTATCTGTTACGGTCCACTGCTTTGAAGAAGTGTCGCAAAAGATCACTTAGCCAGACCAAGAGAAATGCGATTACGATTGTCCAAGCCAATTCGGCGGGAAAAAAATATCTGCAGCTCTGCCAGGGGAACGGTCCACTTAATGAAAAATAATATATATAGACTGCTCCCAGTAGAGCACCCGTAAACAACTTTCGCGCGAAAAGTAAGACAATAAAACCTAGCATTGTCAGAATAAAACTGGCATAATTTAGATAACTATCCTTAATCTTGTGTTCCAAATGGATTGTCATATCGTTGGCGCGTGGAATAAGTGACCGGTGCAGATACATTTTGTCAGTAGCATTGATCCATGCCCGTTGTGCATAAGTAGTAAGGAATCTCCATGTATGTTCCTTAAATACAATCATTGCATGATATTGCAGCACATCCACCGTCTGCTTGGTTGATAGAGTTTGGGTCTGGGTGCTATCCCGATAGCTCCTGAACCACGTAGCGATGCTCGTTCGAAATGACGGACCACCGAGAGATTCCAATGTCTGGGCTGCCACTGTTGCCGGGCCGAAAACACTGGTACGTGCGAGCATCGGAACATCATGGACAATCTCATTACGTGCAACCCAGCTGAAAGCGATGATGATCGCTAAAACAGGCGCCGCCAAGGCACGGTACGGCACCCCACAGGATTCTATCCTGATCTTCGAGCCGGTTGATAACCTTCTCAAGCAGGGAGAAATGATGACCAAGAAAAGCATAGCAATCGGCCAGAACTGACCGATCGTACGAGTCAATAGTGCCGTTCCAAACAAGAATCCTGAGCTGCATGATGGGAACCATCTGTTTTGTTCCAACCCCAGAACAAAAAGCAGCAACCCGATAGCGACCAGGAATACATAGAAAGTATCTGAAAGCAACACGCAACTTAGACTGATAGACGTCAGTGACAATGCAAAGAGCAAGGCAGCTTCCGCTGCAATCGTACGGCGACCAAGCAGTTTGATCGCGAGCATATAGATGACATAGCAGGTGAAAGCCGAAAGAAGAATTTGCATGAGAACAATAACAAAAGCGTGTTCTCAAGATAGTAACAGGAAAATGGACAAGAACACCGGATAGCCGGGACCAAACCCGAAAATAGTTGCTTCATCGCCTGCACCCAACCCTGCTAGCCCTCTGGCAGCATTCATATAATTGATTGTGTCGGGGCTGGTTTCAAACAGTGCCGCATCACCGATTTGGCCTATACTGTAGGCCATCAAGAGCAGTCGCAAGACGATGGCAAGGGTACATATTACTATGATCTCCTTGTAGCATCGCTGCCGAAAAACCCACTGGAGAACTTTGCCTGTCCAAGCCGCTAACTCTGATTGCACCATATCAAACTGCAGCCAGATTCAGAAATAACAAACACCAAAAGTAGACCGTTTCTGTAGTTCAGTTTATTGGTTACGCAATTCCGGCGTAAGCACTCTTGAGAATTACTCAAATCGGCTGCAAATCTCCCTCTACCTGTATTTAGGAAAGCTCGGATTTGCGCCACCCCCCCAAGATTAGGCCGGCTCAGATGAAAATCCCTGTGAAGTCAACTTTGCTGTCGCAGTAGCGAAGCTTCAGTCATCGGTGGTCTTTTATATGAGGACACCAGAGAAATAGAGAGCGAGCAAAATGACCGCCAACAGGCCGCAGCCGATTAAGACCATAGCCCAAACCGGCACTGAAGGTTTTTGGTGGGACAGTATCGCCTCGGTCACTATCGGCTGAGACTCCTGTTCACTTCGCATGCGATCGAAGTCATCCCAGTCATGGATAAACTCCTCGCATGTCCGGTACCGGTGCGAGACCCGTATTGCCAGTAGTTTGGACAGCATCGAGCAGACATCGTCCGGCACGTCCGGCTTGAGCGTGTCCACGATGAGTTGGTTTCCGGAATCATGGCCGGGGTTGCTGCCGGATATCATCTGATAGAATATTACACCCATCGAATAGATATCTCCCTGGCGAGTTTGTTTTCGCTCAGGCGGGCCATACCAGTTCTTCTTGCGGGGACCATCATAGTGTGGCGGCATGCCGAAGTCAGACAGTTTGACGTTGTCGTTTGCGTCGAACAGGACATTGGACGGCCTGAGATCACCGTGCACTACGTTGTTTCGATGGGCAAAGTCAAGACCGCGAGCCACTTGCAGGACAATCTTAGTGGCATCTTCCCAGCTGTAGCGGCGCACCATTCGATCGGCCAGTGAGCCGCCCCGGGCATACTCGCTTATGGTAACGGTTGATTTGTGTTCGCCGCCGCAACCATAGATTCTGACGATATTGTCGTGCGGCAGTGCTTTGAGCACTTGGGATTCTTTCCTGCCTACCTCTCCCTTGGAGTGTTTCTTGATAACATACAGTTGTTTGCTCACGCGGTTCTCGACAAGAATCGTGCTAGAGAACTCAGTCTCTCTTATCGTGTCAAGATATCGGCATTTGCCCAGAAAGGATTCGCTGCCGGTCAGGGTGAGGGAATCAGTGGCGGCACCTGAGCCGTCGCCGCTTATTATCTCCAGAATCGCGTCCTTAAGCTCCACTGCTGTCTGAAAACGATCCTTGGCCTCCTGCGCCAGACATTTCTGAATTATTCCGTCAAAACGAGGATCGATAGAGGCATCGATTTCTGACGGCAGCTTGAAATGACCAAGAGGCTTTTTGCGAAGCAGGATTTCGTACAGAATAATGCCAATCGCATACAGGTCGGTGGTCTGATCGATGTTGGTAGACGAGAGCCTTTGTTCCGGCGACATATAGGAGAGTGTCCCCATAATGACATCCGATGCAGTCATATCGGCTTCAGGAGTTCCAACTATCTGGGCGATACCAAAATCAGCGACCAGCGGGTTGCCCTGCCTGTCGATCAGGATGTTGGTCGGTTTGATGTCGCGGTGAATCACCCCGTTCTTGTGCGCGTAGTCAAGGGCCTTGCATACCTGAACGACCATTTCCAGCTTGGTAGAAAGGGGTATTCGATCGGAGTCGATGACCTGTCGCAACGAGGTACCGTCAATGAACTCCATGACGAAGAAATACCGCCCTCCCGCTTGACCTTTGTCGATGACATGAACGATGTTCGGGTGATTCAGACCTGCGATCACCATCGACTCTCGTTCGAAGCGACGGACAATGTCGGGATCAGTGGTCAGCTTGGTAGAAAGGATCTTGATGGCAACATCGCGATTGAGCGACTCCTGCCGTCCTCGGTATATCTCGGCCGCTCCCCCCTGACCGATCTTGCCGGTCAGGGTATACTCGCCGAGTTTTACTGTCTTTGTGTCTTGCGCTACCTGGTTCATAATAACATAAAAAAACAGGGACGGTCGGAATTCCGGCTATCCCTGTAATTGTCGGCAGCGGTAGGAAATTGGTTTATTTGACCAGTATCATTTTTCTTGTAATTGTGGCACTTTTGCTGGTCAGGCGATAGAAATAAATGCCGCTTGGATAGGCCGAGGCATCGAACTGATGTCTGTATGTTCCGGCGGCAAGATATTCATCGATCAGAGAAGCCACTTCCTGGCCGAGGACGTTAAACACCTTCAGCGAGACTTCTGAAGCTTCGGGCAGCGAAAACTCAATGTTAGTGCTTGGATTGAACGGATTCGGGTAATTCTGAGCCAGGTCAAACGAGGTAGGTAGCGATCCACCTGATTCGTCGTCGATGGCTGTTGCAATCCTTACCATCACGCTCCCTGGGGCGAATTGGGGCCGGTAGACAATTAGCCCGTCGGGATCGGAAAACTGGATAGCCCTCCAGAAAAGGCTGTCGACATAATTGATCGAGTCAATCAAACCCAGACCCTCCGGGGCGGACGGCGATACTTTCATGTACACTGTAGCCAGCAGGGCACTAGTCCCGGAAAAGCGAGGGATCGGATTGGTATATTTGTTAACATAAGTAATTGTGATTACTCCCGTATCGTTGTTGAAAAAACCAGGCCAAGGTGGGATATCCGAAGGCATACCGTTTCCAACATACGATATTGAATCAACTGTCATCAAAGAGGGCGGAAACCGAAGGGGTATGGAGATCGCACTAATGGGGACCGTGTTGTTGCTCAGCGAAATATCCACAGAAAAATGATCCCCGGGCTCAACATCGATTGAACTTACCGATATGACCGCCGAGGTTGACTGCATTTGGGCCGCAACCTGGCCTGTCAGCCCGAGGCAGACTAGTGAT
Source organism: Candidatus Zixiibacteriota bacterium (assembly GCA_046754125.1). Classification (GTDB taxonomy): domain Bacteria; phylum Zixibacteria; class MSB-5A5; order GN15; family FEB-12; genus JBHHVC01. The sequence continues at coordinate 5,228 of JBHHVC010000031.1, read as the reverse complement.
ATGAGAGTAACAATAGCAATCTTTGTCATGTTCATCATCCTTTCAAAAAGATATCCCAATCTTGCTCTTTTCTCAAGCGACTTTATGACAAGCCGCAATGTTTCCGCTTCGGTCATCCTGCAACGATCATGCCTCGATTGAAAAAAAAGATTTCAATCACTCTAAGCTGCGTGGATCCCGTGGGAATTGCTGTAGTCCCTTGCGAAACAACATCTTGACAGTGCCGTTCAAACGTTGAACAACTACCCCGAACCACCGCTTGCTCGCCGAAAACTCCGGGATCAGATACAATTTGTACGCAAATGTTTGCACTGAATGCCGCGAGTTTTGGTTGAATAACTGCGAAATGAGACGTACGCTTCAAAAATGGCGCGACCAGTTACTCTGCGACAAGGCGAAAAGACACCGGCCCTGTCTCAGGTCCGGCCAGAGGACTGCCGACTGAAGCCGGGAGATATCTGGCGCGACTCCCGCTACGGTCATGTCGTGGGGTGCGGAGACTGCACCGACGAGGGATTCATCCGCGAATTGTGTGGGTCTGAGAGAGCAAAGCTGGCTACCCATGATCCACCGTACAATCTGATCCTGTTCAAGCAGCGATCTGTAGACGAATATATCCTCTGGTGCCGTCAGTGGGTTTCACTGACATGGGAATTGTCGGCCGCTGACGCGGCCCTCTATGTCTGGTTGGGAGCCGACCAGAAAAGACATTTTCAGCCACTGCCGCAGTTTATGGCCATGATGGGGGAGACCGGGTTTGATTCGCGGTCGTTTATCACTATGCGCAACCAGCGAGGTTACGGCACACAGAGAAACTGGATGGCCGTTCGGCAGGAACTTCTGTACTATACTAAAGGCAGTCCGGCCTTCGATGTTCAGTACACAGATATTCCGAAGATACTGCGTGGATACTACAAGACTGTCGGTGGTAAACGGACTGAGAACCTTGAGCGAGGCAGATCGCCCAACATTCGCGCAAGCAATGTCTGGGTCGATATTCAGCAAGTGTTTTACCGCATGAAAGAGAACGTCGATGGGTGCTACGCACAGAAACCGCTTAAGGCCATTGAGCGGATCATCCTTGCGTCATCACAGGAAGGCGACTTGGTTGTTGACTTCTTCGCACATTCGGGGACAACGCTGTTGGCATGTGAACAGACCGGGCGGCGATGTATTACGCTCGACATCGATCCGATATTTGCTGAGATTACGATACGGCGCTTGGAACAGCACCGGTCGTCGAATTCACTGGCCGTTCGGTAGTTTGGATCCGTTGGGTCGGGTGCTGGCGGGTTCGAAGACGGACTCTCCCTACAACAAAACTGCCTCCCACAAGAACCGAGCTGTAGGCTACTGCATCAGGATAATATCAATACGGCGGTTCTTGGCGCGGCCGTCTTTGGTCTGGTTACTGGCAATTGGCTTGTCGGCTCCGTAGCCGATAGCTTTGATCTGGTCGGCAGGAATCAATATGCTCTGACGAAGGTATTGCATTACAGCAAATGCTCGTTTTTCGGATAGTTGCTGGTTTGAGACAGCCTCACCGGATGCATCGGTGTGTCCCTCTACAATCAAACGGGAATGTGGGAACATATCTATGACCTGCTTCACCTTTTCCACGAGTGGAATATGTTCGTCCTTGATATCGCTTTTCCCGACATCGAAAGAGAGACCGGATAAGCGCAGTACTATGTCGTTTGACGAATTGAACAAGACCTCGCCTTCGGAAGGGTTGAGGACCCGTTTAGCCGTTTTGAACTTTTCTTCACGAGCGGTACGCTCGGCAAGATTGGCTGAAGTCCGTTCGTGCTCCGTTGTCAACTCGGCTAGTTCAGAGTTGCGATGCTCAAGCTGTTTTGACAATTCATCGCGCTGGGCAATGATCGCCACAACCTGTTCATCGAGAATGCCCGCCAGCGCTATCGGGTCGGCATCGTCAGAGGACTGACCCATCCGGTCGAGGGTACGAATTAGTTGGTCGGTAACTCCCTCGGCAAGATGGTCGGATTCACTTTTTAGCTGCGTTTTTCCCGCTTTGAGTTCATTGATCCGGTTGATCAGGGAATCGGCCGCAGCCAACGGGCCGTCATCGTACGGCAGAAAGGACATGCCGGCAGCCTCACCAACCCGATTCATCTGGATTTCATACAACATCATCAGTTTTTCCCAGGCCTGATCGTTGCGCTTGAGCGAGCGGACCGACATGGCAATGTTCGATGCGTGTCTAGCTTCATACTCGGCCCGGTGTGCTTCTTCGACCGCGTCGGTCCGGTTGTAGCGGTCGTTACGAAGAATTGCATGCGCTTTGGTAAGGGCCGTTCGGGCTTTGTCCAGTGTCGAGAGCGCGTATTTTTCTGCATCGTCGGCCATTGCCTTGTCGATCAGTTTGTCGGCACTGCCAAGGATAGCGATCTTGATTGCCTCCATTTCAACATTGCTGAACATGGGTGTCGATTTTGTCGCTTCCTTCAGGCCGGACTTGACGTTTCCGGATTCTACCTTGGCTGTCGCTTTCTTGAACTGGAGTTCGGCCTTATTGTACAGCTTGGGCACAAGCGCTTTTGCCGATGCTTCCTGGGCCTTTGTCCGTGCGGGCAAGTACTCCGAGAGAGACAGCTTGGCTACTTCAGTAGCCTTGATCGCGTTTTCAACGTATTCGGTGGCTTCGCCGACGTGCTTATCGATTGTTTTTGGTTTCTTGCTACGGTTGATCGCTTCTTCCGCTTTTGTCAGAGCTTTGCTGGCTTTCTTCCACATTTTTGGCGCAAAGACGTCGGCCTCCATGACAATGGCAGAGTCGACCAATTGTGAGAGCTTTTGGTATCCTGCCTGAGCAAGGGTTTGAGCGGATAATCCACCCGCCACTGACAGGAGCAACAGGGTTGTTAGAAAAGTGCTGCGAATCATGGTATTGTCCCCTAAGTAGAATCTGTCGTCGGCTTTATCTCGTCAGCCACACGACAACGTTTCGTAATTTCTTCGCAATTCTGCGTATCGTCCCGTAGGTTCGACCGTTTGCCGAGTCAGCTTTAGCCTGTGTGTACGGGTGTGTTCTCTGATCGTCCCGATTTCCGAAGACTGTGCATTTTTGTGCCGATTTGCCTTTGTCTGGCTCGTAAACACGGGCATCTTGCAGTTAGACGGATTGATGAGATAAGCGAGGAGAGTAGCCAAGTGACTGAACATGAACACTGTCCATTGACGCAGTATCAAGAGTACCCAGTAGACCAAATGTTGGACCGATCCAAGGCTTTCTATGACAGAATGAAGATGCGTCGCAGCGTGCGAAGTTTTTCTGATCGTCCTTTGCCTCGCGAGATCATCGAAAACTGTATTCGTGCCGCAGGAACGGCTCCCAGTGGAGCCAATATGCAGCCGTGGCATTTCGTAGTGGTAAGTGATCGCGATGTAAAGCAGCGTATTCACGCCGAAGCCGAACGTGTCGAAACAGATTTCTATCATCGACGTGCGCCAGGCTACTGGCTTGAAGCGCTGGCATCGCTGGGAACGAATGAGCATAAGGAGTATTTGGAGAAGGCACCGTACTTGATTGTTGTTTTTTCGCAACGTCACACGGTCGATCCCGATGGGAGCGTCAGGAAAAACTACTACCTGGCCGAGTCGGTCGGAATCGCCACAGGGATTCTAATAACGGCAGTGCACAACGCCGGTCTGGTCTGCCTGACTCATACGCCGTCACCCATGAGTTTTCTGCGAAAGGTATTGGGCAGGCCAAAGTACGAGACGCCGTATCTGATTCTGGTGGTCGGCTACCCTGAGAAAGAAGCAACTGTGCCAATAATCACCAAAAAGAGTCTGGCCGAAATTGCTACCTTTGTCTGAATTAGGGTCGTCACTTCGGTCCGTTTACAGGATGACCTGTCAGAGTCCGGAGGCCAGCATCCACGCTAAGAGCCAGCCTACACACAGTATGATTGGCGTGCCCATAAGATAGTATTTGGACGATACTCCGCCGATCATTCGTAGCCACAGGGGCAAGTGGCGAATGGCTACGGTCGATCCAAGAATATGAAAACGCGGATCGTCAGCGTGTTTTTCTGCAATTGAGTGCAACCTGGCCTGCCAGTGCTTCTGAAAGAGTACCGTCCGTCCGATCGAAAGAGTCCACACCAGAGAAAGAAACATCCCTCCCAAGTATAGCGGCCAGTTATAGTGGGTAAAGCCACCTGTAATCACAACTACCGCTAACAGACCGGTGTTAGTGGCCAGCAAAACCTGAAACTTGGTTGTCTTGATCGAGTTTTCCTGAGACCAAAGCCGCAAGAGTTGGTTGTAGGAGGCGAGGTCACGCAGCAGTTCGGGAGACTCCAATGGTTGGTGTATTTCCATGTGGCAAGCAATTACGGACTCTGTGCTGTCAGGTCAAGTGACCATCAAACAAAATGATACAAGACTAGCGGTGTGACTTTCGAGTGGAGGCACCTATGTCGTTCGCTTACGGGCATGCAGACGGGTCGGGGCCGCCTTGCCAGAGTAGATCGACAAGGAAGGTCAGATCAACAATATCAATCACGTTATCGCCACTGCCATCAATGTTACCCTCCTCCGGGCAGGGAGGATCGGCGCCACCTTGCCAGAGAAAATCAACAAGGTAACTGAGGTCAACAATATCTGCTTCCGGCAGGCCGTCAAAATTGACGTCGCCTCGTAAGCCGACGCAACATGATCCGCTTGCAGTTTCAAAGTTTTGCCAGAAACCGTGATTGAGCACAAAGTTGGAAGAGCTGCTCGGATCGCCGACCAATTGTCCCAAAGTGGATCCAAGCTCAAAGTTGGTCGATGTGCTGACAGCGCCACCAGTAGAAATTACCTGCCAGTTGATCTGTTCGCCGGTGAGTGGATTGCGCTGGTTCTGGGTGGTTGTCAAATCAGCCCCGACAACATTATCGCCAGTTTGGGAAGTGCCAGGCTTGGTGCCGGTTTGCGTTTGGCCATCCCGCCTCGACGGCTGAGTTGGCTGCGTGCGCCGAGTATCCTCTTGCGCAGGAGGCGGGGGAGACTTTTTCTTCAGGGAAGTGCGCACTCGTTCTGTCTGCTCATCACTCTTCTTCTTTGCTTGGACAGAATTGGTAGCCAAACACAAACAAAGAACGCCAGCTATCGAGAATTGAATTATCTTTTTCACGGTCCTGTACTCCGTTGGGATGTATCGTGTCCTAATTTAACGATTTCTCTGATAAAGTCAAGGCCAAAATTGGGGTCAAGGC
>JBHHVC010000030.1:0-19268 GCA_046754125.1 Candidatus Zixiibacteriota bacterium | reverse complement strand
GGCTAAGTTTCTTGATGCGGAGGGGAGGGAGCAGCCGCTTATTATGGGTTCCTATGGTATAGGCATCACCAGGACTCCCCAGGCAGCTTTGGAGAAGGGATTTGATGAAAAAGGGATAATCTGGCCCAAAAACATCTCACCGTACCTTGTCGAGTTGATCCCGTTGAAAATAGACAACCCTGAGCAAGCTGAGGCCGCTGAGAATATATATCGGGATTTGCAGGCAGCCGGGATCGATGTCCTCATGGATGATAGAGACGAGCGGCCGGGTGTCAAATTCAACGATGCCGACCTGATAGGTATACCGATACGGATCACTATTGGTGCTAAGTCATTGGCTGACGGCAAGGTAGAGCTAAAGCCGCGTTCTTCGGGCGAGGTTGCATTGGTGCCCCTTGGTGAAGTAGTAGATGCGGTCCGAAAACTGGTTGATCAGATCGATTAACTGCTCGCCGAGTGATTATTTGGTTGCTCCGGTATTCCTATTATAGTATAATATCCAGTTCGAGTGGGCAAGAGCCCACTCTTTTGCTTGCTGAAATGAAGGTAGACAGAGAAAAAGAGCAGATTGTGGAGTTGATTACGGTCCCTTTGGAGGGAATTGGTATCGAAATAGCGGACGCAGTTCTTTCCCGGCACAAAGCGGCATCGCTGCTGCGGTTGTATGTTTATACCGAGGAGGGAATGACGCTGGAGCGATGCGCGAAAGCATCCAGACTGGTTGGCGAATTGATCGAGCAGTCCGATCTGCTGGAACGAGGATACACTCTTGAGGTCTCATCGCCCGGGCTGGATCGTCCTTTGCAGACGGCTGTCGACTTCAAGTATCGTGTTGGCGAAACGGTCAGAGTCCGTTTCGCTGCTAAGAATCGCAAGCCATTGACAGGTCGGATAGTGTCAACAACATCGGCTTCGGTCGAACTTGAACATGAGGGAGAGCATTGGTCGGTGCCGCTTGACGATATCGACAGTGCCAGGATAATTTACTGATGGAGATGCAATAGATGGCATTCGACATGATCGAAGCGATGACACTCATCGCCCGAGAAAAGAAAATCGAATTCGACGCTGTGCTGGAGACGCTTCAAGCCAGCTTGATGGCTGCTGCGAAGAAGAAGTACGACTTCACCGATAATATCTCGTTCAAATTCGATCGCAAGGCGAACGATCTTCTCATGATCGCCGAAAAAAGAGTAGTTGAGGAAGTGGCGGACTCCAATATCGAATTGACACTATCCGAGGCTCGTGATATCGATTCGGATGCGCAGGTTGGGGACGATATCGATATTTACATTGATTATGAGAATGAATTCGGACGCAACGCCATAGCGTCAGCCAAGCAAATCCTGATCCAAAAGGTACGTGAGGCCGAACGCGTTCGCGTTTATGACGAATTCGTGGACAAGGTCGGTACGCTGGTATCGGGAATTGTGCAGCAGATCGACAAGGGCAATCTGATTATTAATCTCGGGCGGGGAGAGGCAATTCTACCGATCAAGGAACAGATCCCGCGCGAGAAATACCGGCAGGGAGATCGTATCAGAGCGCTCATACTTGATGTCCAGAGTGACTTGCGTGGGCCGCAGGTTGTGCTTTCACGAGTGAACAATGATTTTATTCGCCTTCTGTTCGCGCTTGAAGTCCCCGAGATATATGAGCGTATTATCGAGATAAAGGAAATCGCCCGCGAACCGGGTGAACGGGCTAAGATTGCAGTCTTTTCGTCTGACGATCGCATTGATCCGGTTGGTGCATGTGTGGGAATCAAGGGGGTTCGGGTACAGGCGATAGTGAGAGAGCTCAACAACGAGCGCATTGACATTGTCCCCTTTACTTCCAATTCGGAGGCGTTCGTCACTCGGGCTCTAGCCCCCGCTCAAGTCGTGGCGATTGAAGTTGATGAGACAGAGCGTCAAATGACTGTAGCTGTTGAGGATGAAAAACTGTCGCTGGCCATTGGCCGCAACGGCCAGAATGCTCGACTGGCTTCCAAGCTGACTGGATGGAAGGTCAATATCCTCTCGGAAAGCCAGTATCATGATAACAAGAAACGCGAGGCGGACTTGTTGACGCCTGTTAGTTCCTTGGACGGTATTGGCCCAAAACTTAGGGAACGGCTGATTGAGATGGATATTAATTCTGTGCAGCGCCTGGCCACCGCCTCAGTAGAATCTCTCGTAAAGATCGAGGGAGTAGGAGAAAAGTCAGCGCTGCGCCTAATTGAGCGAGCCGCGGAGATGGCGCGCAGGATTGAAAAGGAATACGAGGTCAAATTGGAGGCAGAGTCTGCTGCCTTGGCACTCAAAGAGAAAGCGACCAAGCTCACTGCAGAGGATGTCTTTCAGGATGATGCTGACATGGAACCGGACACAGAAAACGAATCTGCTCAGGGCGAATCTGATAGTGGAGTGGTCCCGGAAGAGAAAGCAGATTAGGGCCTTTATCCGATTTGTTTGCTGCAATGTGCATACACGTGTTACTGATGAGTAGAGGACTATAGACAAGATGGCAGAACCAAACAAGCGCATATATGAACTGGCCCGGGAGTACAAGATTTCCTCCAACGCAATGTTGACTATCCTCAAGGAGTTGCAGTTTCAACCAAAATCGCACATGTCGGTGGCGTCGATCGAGATGATCGAGGCGGTTAAGCGGAAGTTTACAGAGGAAAAGCTTGAAGCCAAAAAGGAAATGGACCATAGGGCACATGTTAAGGAAGCAACTGCCCGAAGCGCCGCCTCGGCTGACAGATCCAAAACTTCTACTACTAATGTGGGTGACGTAACGGTTTCCAACCCCGCATCACCTGTTGCCAAGGAGATACGCAGGATCGACAGGAAGCAAAAGCGCAAGGATCGTCGCAAGAAGAGGGGGCGGCAAAGTGTCGACCGGACCGAAGTGGCTAAGAGCTTCAAGGCGACTATGGCAGATCTCTCTGGCGGCAAACCCAAGCGCCGTTATCGAAAGGGAGGCGAGAACGACGGCAGCGCTGCTGAAACCCACGAGAATGTGCTTGATGTGACAGAGTATATGTCGTTGTCTGAGTTGGCCAAATTGATGGATCGCAAGCCTGCGGAAGTAATTGCCAAACTGTTTGAGTTGGGTATGATGGCTACTATCAATCAGCGCCTCGATATTGATTCAATCGGTATGGTTGCCGAGGAGTTTGGTTTTGGTATCACTGAAGTTGCAGAAATTGGTGAGGAATCGATAGAGGTCGAGCAGGAAGACCATCTGACAACCAGAGCCCCTATTGTAACAGTTATGGGCCATGTAGATCACGGCAAGACCTCGCTCCTGGACTTTATTAGAGAAACAAACGTGACTGCTGGAGAGGCCGGGGCGATCACACAGCATATTGGGGCATACGTTGTCAACCACGCCAACGGCGCTATCACATTTCTCGATACGCCCGGTCACGAGGCCTTTACCGCAATGCGGGCCAGGGGTTCGCAAATCACAGACATTGTCGTGCTGGTAGTAGCTGCTGATGATGGCGTTCAACCGCAAACGGTGGAAGCTATCGACCATGCCCGCGCAGCCGGCGCCCCGATCATTGTGGCAATCAACAAGATTGATAAGCCGGCAGCAAATGTGGATCAGGTCCGTACTCAACTGGCCAGCCATAATTTGAGCCCGGAAGACTGGGGTGGTAAAACAATTATGGTTCCGGTTTCCGCCAAGAGCGGTGAAGGCGTGGAGCGCCTCCTTGAGATGATTTTACTGCAGGCCGAAATGATGGATCTCCAGGCAGATTCGACAATCCGCGCCACCGGCGTTGTAGTTGATTCTCGCCTAGAGAAGGGACGGGGACCGGTTGTGACTGTGCTCGTTCAAAAAGGGACCTGTGGCATTGGCGCTCCGATCGTCTCCGGGGTTTCCTGTGGACGAGTTAGGACTTTGACAGACGATCGCAATCGATCACTCGAGCGAGTCGGTCCCTCTACGCCGGTACAGGTGAGGCGAAGGAAATCTCCATGAAGAGGAGCCAGATCAAGCGGGAGCATGACTTTCGACGAACTCATGGTCACACTACTCTGGAGAAAGTGTTTGAGCGTATCCAGGAAGATCAAATCAAAGAGGTTCGTTTGATCATCAAGGGTGACGTGGATGGCTCGGTCGAAGTGCTTAGTGATACTCTTGGCAAGATCGCTACAGACGAAGTCAAGACAAACATTATTCACAGGGCTGTCGGCGGGATCAATGAGTCCGATGTACTACTAGCTGCGGCATCGGACGCTATCATCATAGGTTTTCAGGTCTCGATAGACAGCCGCGCGCGCGGAGTAGCCAAGGCTGAAAAAGTCGACATCCGCCAGTACGATGTTATCTACGAAGCTGAGAAAGATGTCAAGCTGGCTCTGGAAGGTCTGCTTGCCCCCACGGTGAGCGAACGATTTGTAGGACAGGCCGAAGTGCGAAATCTGTTCAAAGTCCCCAAGGTTGGTACAATTGCAGGCAGTTATATCAAGGAGGGGCGTTTTTCGCGTAACGATCGTGTGAAGCTGGTCCGAGACGGCAAAGTGGTCTATACCGGCCAGCTCAGTTCGCTCAAGCGCTTCAAGGACGATGCCCGCGAGGTTAAGGAAGGTTTTGAGTGCGGTATAGGTATCGAAAACTATCAGGACATAAAGGTTGGCGATATCATTGATGCCTTTGAAATCGTTGAAACGGCAAGAACGCTGTAAGACGGGAAGCACTTGGTCACAGTAGTATTGAAGATTCGACTGGAAATGCCGGATGTCACCTCGCTAAAGGACAAACGTCGCCGCCTCAAGTCCATGATGGCACGATTGCGCAATCAATTCAATATTTCGATTGCCGAGGTTTCCGATAACGACCGGCATCGAGTTGCTACCATTGGAGCTTCGATAGTGTCAAATGAGACCAAATACGGCCATCAGGTATTGGCCCAAGTAGTCAACAAGATTGAGGCCAATCCCGAGGTTATTCTTGGGGAGTACAGTACGGAAACATACTGATGAAGCAATTTCGACGATCCGATCGGTTGAGCCAACAGATGCTGCGAGACATGTCGTTCGCTATGGAATCAGAAATGGTGGAGAACGCCCCCAGTATGGTGACCTTTACTCACGTCAAGGTTAGCAAAGATCTTCGCCATGCGACGTTTTATTACTCGGTGCTCAGCGACGATGAAGGCAGAGAAAAGGTAGCGGATTATCTCGAACGTTACAAGGGGCGACTGCGGTCACTGGTTGGGCAAAACCTGCATATCAAGCATATTCCTGAATTTGAGTTCAAGTATGATCCGTCGATAGTAGATGGAATTCGTATGGAAAAGCTCTTTGACAAAATTCGAGGCGATGATGAAAACCGGTCTGACAACCAGTAGTCGTCTGAATGCATCCGGCGAGATCGGGAAACTGGTGGCCGAGGGGCAAACTATTCTCGTTGCATCACATGTGGATCCTGATGGCGATTCGATCGGCACTCAGCTTGCTTGCGCTGAGTTCCTTGATTCGCTTGGGAAGAAAGTCATCACACCCCGTGATGGTGGCATTCCAGAACGATACCGGTTTCTTCCGGGAATTGAGCGCGTCCTGCCGGTAGATGCTATTACAAGTACAGAGACTGCGGACGCGGCAATTGTCCTTGAGTGCCCTACTCTCGACCGCCTGGGGAGTGTCAGGCAGCTATTGCCAGAGGGCATACCGATCGCCAACATCGATCACCACCTCGGCAACACCTGGCACGGAAGTGTTGACTGGGTCGACATTAGGGCATCATCGGTGGGCGAGATGCTATATGAGTACTTTGACCATGCCGGGGCCGCCATAACACCGACAATGGCTCAGCAATTGTACACGGCCATAATGACCGACACAGGGAGGTTTCGGTTTGAGTCGACCACCCGCCGCACTTTGGAGATAGCCGGGAGACTGATAGAGCTTGGAGCAAATCCGCGCGAGTTGTGCGATCAGATCTATTTCCAGATGTCTTCTGCGACATTGAAGCTCATAGGTAAGGTGCTGGGTGGTATCGAGTTTTTCCATGATGGGAAGTCCTGCCTGCTCACCCTGACTCTCGATATGATTCGCGAGGCTGGCGCTTTGCCCGCAGATGCGGAAGGGATTGTCGATTACACGCTGTTTTCACGCGATGTAATTGCAGGAGCTTTGCTTAAGGAGACCAACAACGGGACAACACGAGTCTCGCTCCGTTCTCGTAATTCGGTAGATATCAAGAGCCTTGCCGCTCGCTATGGGGGTGGAGGACATCTTAATGCCTCCGGGTGTACGGTTCCTGCAGAGCTTGGACCTGCTAAAGAAATGGTAATTGAACTACTGCGTGAGGCTGTCAGTGGCTGACCCTGCATTCTGTCATAATGGCGTGCTACTCGTGGACAAAAAGTCGGGACTTACCAGCCACGACGTTGTCGCCAGGATTCGCCGCCTCAGCGGCCAACGACGAGTGGGGCATACAGGAACGCTGGACCCGCTGGCAGAAGGCCTGCTCGTTGTCTGTTTGGGTTACGCGACTAAAGCGGCACGTTTTCTTAGCGACCAGGACAAAACCTACGAGGCAGCGCTTCACCTTGGCCGTACTTCTACCACCTACGATGCCGAAGGCGTTGTCGAGACGTCTGGCACGATGGTCGGAGAGTTTGATAATGAGGCATTGCTCTCCACACTCAACCAGTTTGTGGGCACAACAACGCAACGCGTGCCGGCATACTCTGCCATACATGTTGATGGTGAGCGCCTTTATGCAAAAGCTCGGCGGGGTGAGGAGCCGGATCTGCCTGAGCGGACGGTACGTATCCACTCAATCGAACTGCTCGGTTATACTGCGCCTTTGTTGCGCCTCAAAGTTTCGTGTGCGAAGGGGACATATATCAGATCTTTAGCCAATGACATTGGTCTCCGTCTCGGTTGTGGAGCCTACTTGTCAGCTCTTCGTCGAACGGCAATCGGAAACCTTAGCGTCGAAAACGCGATGACTCTGGAGCATCTGGCACAGGCAGTCTCCAATGGAACGTTTCCGGGCCTCGTGCATGATTTGTCCGACGTAATGAATATGGGTGGTTTCTGCGTTTCTGATGATTTCTCACGGCTGGTGCTTCACGGGCGCGACCTAAAATCGTCCGATGTTGTAGGTGTTGAAGGCGCGTTTTGTTCCGGCGATCACGTTCTGCTAAAAGATCGTCACGGACGGGTTCTGGCGGTTGGAAGAGCTTTGGTAGCTTCGAACAGCCTCGATAGCGCCTCGTGCGGACATCTGTTCAGATATGATCGGGTATTCAATTGAGTATACGCTTTGTTACAGGTGTGAACAACTACACACGGCCAGATGGTCGGCGGGCGGTGGCGACAGTTGGAACATTTGATGGAATTCATCGCGGTCATCAGCAGCTTTTGGCGCGCTTGCGAGAGGTTGCAATCGAAACAGGTGCCGAGCCAGTGTTGATCACCTTCCATCCCCATCCCCGTGTAGTGATCTCGCCTGATAACATTCCTCCTCTGCTTACGACTTTGGAAGAAAAGAAGAGATTCATCCCGGATTTTCATTCGGGAACCGTGCTAGTAATTAGATTCGATGAGTACATAGAAAATCTCAGCGCAAGGCAATTCGTGAAGGATATATTAGTAGAGCAGGTGGGTGTTGAACACCTCATTGCCGGACACGATCACACTATAGGTAAGGATCGGCGTGGCGATACTGCGGAGTTGGTTCGGTTGGGAGCCGAGTTCGGATTCGATGTTGAGGTTGTTACGCCTGTGCTTCACGACAACGAGCCGGTTTCATCATCTAGCATCCGCAGTGCCATGTTGAGCGGCGATTATGACAAGGCTGTTGATCTTCTGGGCCATGACTACGCCATATACGGGCAGGTTGAGCGTGGCCTGGGACTCGGCCGACGCCTCGGGTATCCAACCGCCAATGTGCGCTACGATCTGCGCAAGCTTTTACCGGCGGAGGGTGTCTATAGTTGCTGGAGCGAGATCGAAGGGAAGAGCTATTATGGTATGATGTTTATCGGCCAGAATCATTTCAATCCCCAAGCGCGTATCACTGTAGAGGTAAACCTGTTCGATTATGATGAAGACATCTACGACCGGTTTATCACCGTATACCCGATTCAATACATACGATCCAGCGAGCGGTATGACTCCACTGACTTGCTGGTAAAACAACTCAGTCTAGACGAACAGATTGTAAGAGCATTATATGATGAGGAGAAAGACAATGACAGTAACAAGAGAGCGCAAGGCTCAAATTGTTGCGGACAATCAACTGCATAAGAGCGATACCGGTTCGCCCGAAGTGCAAATCGCTCTATTGACCGAGCGGATCAATGAACTGACCGGACACATGAAAGAGCACAAGAAGGATTTTCATACGCGCCTCGGTCTGTTGAAACTTGTCGGAAAGCGACGTAGGCTTCTAGATTATCTCACCGATCGCGACATTGAAAGCTATCGCCAGATCATATCCAACCTTGGTCTACGGCGCTAATCAACCCTTACTATTGCAGGTACTAATAGAATGTCACACAAAGTAGAATTTGAATTCGGGGGCCGGACTATGGTCATCGAATCGGGCAAGATGGCCAAACAAGCAAACGGTGCAGTGACGGTGCGATACGGCGACTCTATGGTTGTCACCACCGTATGCGCAACCAAAGAACCTCGCGAGGGAATCGATTTCTTTCCCTTGACTATCGAGTATCGTGAGAAATCGTATTCAGCAGGCAAAATCCCGGGTGGTTTTTTCAAACGGGAAGCCAGACCCTCCGAGAAGGAAATTCTGTCGGCTCGCATGATCGACCGTCCCCTTCGTCCGCTATTTCCCAAAGACTTCAGAGGAGACACCCAGTGCATGACCCTGGTTGTATCGCACGACGGACAAAACGACACCGACATGATGGCCATGATCGGCTCGTCGGCGGCAATTGCTGTCTCCGATGTCCCGATAGAAAAGACGATTGCTGGCGTACGCGTCGGTCGTATCGATGGTCAGTTCGTCCTCAATCCCACTTTTGAGCAATTGGACGAATCCGATATCTATGTTGTTGTGGCGGGCTCGGCCGATGGCATTGCCATGGTTGAAGGCGGAGGACGCGAAGTTCCCGAAGAGGATCTGGTCAAGGCGCTGGAGTTTGGACATGAACATATCAAAACTGTAGTAGCCAAGATCGAAGAGCTTCGATCTATGTGCGGCAAGGAGAAGTTCGAGTATGTTGCTTGGGGTGTAGACGAAGCAATCGTCAAGCGCGTAACCGAACTTGCCGGAAATCGCTTCAGCGAATACAACCAGATCGTAGACAAAGAAGAGAGGCGCACCCAAAAGGACGCTCTGCAGAAGGAGATCATCGAGTCGCTTGCTGAAGAGTTTCCGGACGGCGCCAAGGGAATCAAATCGGTCCTACACGATCTCGACTCCGAGGCAATGAGGAGCATGATTATCACGGAGGAGAAGCGCATTGACGGTCGCCAGCCGGAAGATATACGCGAGATCACCTGTGAAACAGGACTGCTGCCGCGTGCTCATGGTTCGGCATTGTTCACACGAGGTCAAACGCAGGCTCTGGTGGCGGTGACATTGGGAACCAAGATCGACGAGCAACGTCTCGACGAACTGGAAGGCGAATCGACCAAGAGTTACATGCTGCACTACAACTTCCCGCCATACTGCACTGGCGAAGTCCGCCCTATTCGCGGCACCAGCCGTCGCGAAGTTGGTCACGGCGCCTTGGCCGAGCGTGCACTCTATCCGGTTATTCCGGCCGAGGAGAGTTTCCCGTACACGTTGCGCATTGTCTCCGACATCATGGAATCCAACGGCTCATCGTCAATGGCTTCCGTTTGTGGGGCGTCCCTTTCCATGATGGATGCGGGCGTGCCAATAAAGTCTGCAGTCGCCGGAATTGCCATGGGCCTGATCAAATCCGATGACAAGTTGGTTATACTCACCGACATTCTGGGCGACGAGGATCATTTCGGCGACATGGACTTCAAGGTAACCGGAACGACCGAAGGTGTGACAGCTATCCAGATGGATATCAAGATTACGGGATTAGACGTTGAGACACTCAAGACGGCGCTCGATCGCGCTCGCACGGCACGTCTTAAGATACTTGACAACATGAATGCAGCTATCCCCAAACACCGAGATCAACTCAGTCCGTTTGCTCCAAGAATCATCACTATTCGGATCAATCCTGAGAAGATCGGCGAGGTGATCGGCCCCGGTGGCAAGATCATTCGAGCGATCGTGGAAGAAACCGGGGCCAAGATCGACATCAACGATGACGGAACCGTACTTATTGCGTCGGTCGATGCCGAAGCCGGTCTCAAGGCCAAGGAACGTGTCGAGGCTATCGTTGAAGAGGCAGAACTTGGCAGAGAATATGATGGCGTCGTTCGTCGCGTGACTACCTTTGGCGCTTTCGTCGAGATCATTCCGGGTACGGACGGCCTCGTGCATATATCCGAACTGGAACACCACAGGGTCAACCGAGTCGAGGATGTTTGCAACGTTGGCGACAGGATGCGCGTGAAGGTCATAAACATCGAGCCGGACGGCAAGGTCCGTCTCTCCCGCAAAGTACTCCTGCCTAAGGATTCCGGCGAGCCCGCTGGAAAGCCCAGGCAGTAATACAGCATGAGTGACCGCAGGGCAGAGGCTGCGATGCAATCTTACCGCAAGACTACTTTGCGAAGCGGGTTGCGAGTGCTCACCGAAGAGATGCCCGCAGTACGCTCGGTATCGCTCGGTGTTTGGGTCGATGTCGGTGCACGAAACGAATCGGTCCCTGAAAACGGGCTTTCCCATCTGGTTGAACACATGGTGTTCAAGGGAACGAAACGCCGCAGCGCGAAGCAACTCGCCTTTGCCTTGGAGTCGCTGGGCGGATCGCTCAATGCATTTACTTCACGCGAGCAGACATGTTTCATGGCACGGGTGCTCGATGAGCACCTGCCTGCGGCGATCGATATTTTGGCCGACCTGACCTGCAACGCCACTATGACGGCCGCTAATCTGACTCGCGAGAAGCAGGTGATCGGCGAAGAGATCAAGGAGTCGATCGATACACCGTCAGATCGCATACATGATCTTTTTGCAGAGACCTTTTGGGGGGATCACCCGCTCGGTCGCCCCATTCTGGGCAGCTATGACAATGTCATGAAGATGCCGCGCAAGCGGATGCTCGAATATGTGAGGCGGCAGTATAGAGCCGGTTCGATTGTAATTTCGGCCGCTGGCTCTGTGTCGCACTCTAAACTTGTTCGTCTTGTCCGTAAGCACTTTGATTTTCCGTCAGGCCGGACAGATGACCCGGTAAAGGCGAAGGCCAATGACAAGAAGCGCATACACATTGAGTCGGATGACAACCACCAGACTCACTTCATGCTCGGTTTTCCCGGTCTTGAGTATAGCGCAGAAAAGCGCATTGGCGCACTTGCCCTGAATACCTATCTGGGGCAGGGGATGTCGTCAGTGCTATTTCAAAAAGTGCGCGAACAAAAGGGACTGGCCTACTCGGTCTATACCTACCACGACTTCTATCGCGATGCCGGTATCTTTGCGACCTATGTTGGAACCGACAAGGCACATGTACGGCAAGCCATCGACATAATTCTAACTGAGTTTCGTCGTCTTAAGAAGAACCGCTTGTCCAGCAGCAAGATTGGCGAAGTAAAGGCTCAGCTAAAGGGGCAACTTATGCTGGGCTTTGAGTCAACCTCTGCTCGAATGAGTCGGCTGGCTCGGCACGAACTCATGCTGGGCGAGTACCAGACACTGGAAGACACTATCAGGGATATCGATCGAATAACACCATCCGACTTTTTGGAACTGTCCAACCTGTTCTTCAATGAATCCGAAATGGCGCTGGCCATTTTAGGGCCGGTCGACCGACGTGCGATCGATGGACTCACCGGATAACGAGGGGCAGCGAGGTTCTACTGCAATAGTGGCAGGCGTTCTCGCCTTTCATAAATTACTCGATCGCTTCAGTTACGGCGCAACGAACTACTCCCCGCGTCGTATGGCCCGGCTGTTGGAAGTACTCGTCTCCTCCGGCTATCATTTTGAATCGCTTAACGTAGTAATGCAAAGGCTGAGCCTGCGCACTCTGGCCGTGACCTTCGACGACGGCTATCGACATCTGGCGGAAGAGTTGCCGCCGTTGATCGATCAGTTTGGTATAGTTCCCCATGTTTTTGTCCCGACCGCGCTCATCGGTTGCACCAATGACTGGGATTACAGCCACCGGCTTTGCTCAACATCGCACCTGAGCGTCAATGAGATCAAACAGCTTGCACGTCTGGGCGTGACATTTGGAAGTCACGCTAATAGGCATTGCGATCTGACCGTCTGCTCGGATGCGGAACTTCGCGAAGAACTCAGCACGTCAAAACGGCTGCTCGAAGAGATCATATCGGCTGAAGTCACGACTATCAGCTACCCGTTCGGACGAGTCAATCAACGAGTGCTCGACACTGCAGTTGACATAGGGTATCAGTATGGTTTCACCATGCGCTTTCCCCGTCCTGATGATAAGAGCGCGGCCTGCGGGCGCTGGCCTGTGTATGGTTTCGACACGCCATTTTCTGTAACTCAAAAGATAGGTAACGGTCCGTTGTTCATGCTCGAACAACTCAAGAGTCAAATCGCTACGGGACTTTCTGGGGGGACTCTGGTACTGGGTAAGTTGACGCGTTGGTTTGGGTAGGGGGGGTTGGTGCAGCTTTGTGCTGCCCTGCTGGCCGAACAGGAAAGTAAGCTGAATGGAAAACCAGTTCGCGCAACTCAAGAAGAGAGCGCTATTTGCCATTGATTTGATGATTCATTTGTGTCCCAACGCGGCCGATGTCAACGGTGGCGGTAAGAGAGGTGTTTGACGAATGATTAGACGGGAGTGCACGATCTTGCTGGTCTTACTTCTATGCTGGGCATGCTCTGTCGCGACCGGTAGGAGACCCCCAACCCGTGGGACTGTGTGGGTAGTCTACTGTATAGATACCGAACCTGACGGCTTCATGTACTCCATTAATCAGCCAAGCTTGAATCTAAACGCTTTCAGGCCGGGTAATATGATCGACATGAGTTTCGACTCTACGTGGCGAGATCAAATCAAGGATTCTGAAGGCAACAACCTGAGAATCAGCTGGTTCTTGATGACATCGGAGGCGTTTCGCCACACTACTCAAGGTATCAACGCGGTGCCCGACATTTTTCTCGAGCACTTTGCGTCAAACGCCAGGTCCTTTGGTGATGAAGTTGGCTGGCATTACCATCACTGTGGGTGGTTTGAGTCTGAGAATCGTCGCGGATACGGATGTCACCCTATCGAAACGTTCGACAATTCTACCTATGGCAATACTACTGATCGACAATTGGCAGCCGCTCACCTGTCTGCATTCATTTACAAGAACAGATTGTATCCTGCAATCTATCGTGCAGGATGGATATGGGAAAATACGGATTTCAGCAACTGGCTTGACAGCCTGATTCCCTTTGATTACTCGCATAACTGGGAAGAGGTAAATCCTCTACTTGATCGTTACCACCCAAGTGCGCAAGATTTATACATGGCAGGCGATCAAGCTCGTACAATTGTTCGGTCGTTCGATCCTACAGATTGGGAGAGAGTACGCCGAGCATTTGAACAAGCGAATACGGGTGAGGACGTGATCATTTCATATTACACGCACAATTACGGCAGCACTTATGTCGAGAATAACCCGGTACAGCGAAATGCCGAGAAAATGCATGAGTTGCTTACCGCTCTAAGACGTGAGTTTGGAGTACCGTTCCGATATGTTGGTGCATCGGAAGCTCTGAGAGCAGTACAGTTCAAGGGACTATGTCCAGCCTATGAGCCGAGTATACGCGTAGATGGCAGAGGGAGAAATATCCGCATTATCGGCGACGTAGAAACATTTGGCGTTCCAATCATATGTTTCCAGTATTCGTCAGATAGGTACGGCCTAGAGTTCATGCAGAAACTCCCTGACAATCAAGGTTGGCGGTACCGGCTTGATTATGACACTACAGTATCGTACGTGATTGCCACAGTGTCACGGCGCGGAGCGACCTTTGTCAGCGATAGATTTGTCCTCATCCCGGACTCAGTTCATTAGGAATAGACTTCGTTTCCACTCCCCTACCCCCAAAATCCCTTGCCAACATTGTCGATATATGCTACTTTTGCCGACATTCTGAGCAACAAGAGGCTGTAATTGTGGATACGACCGACCAGACATCAAAACGCAGGTACGACTTCAGCCAGATCGAGTCCAAATGGCAGAAGATATGGCAGGATTCCGATCTGTATCGTGCGGCCGATAAGCCGGACCCCAACAACAAGTTCTATATGCTGGTGATGTTCGCCTATCCGTCGGGCGATATTCACATGGGCCACTTTCGCAATTACATCATTGGCGACGCGGTGGCTCGGTACCAGATGATGCTCGGCAAGGACGTTCTCCACCCGTTCGGCTGGGACGCCTTCGGCCTGCCGGCGGAACGGGCAGCAATCAGCCGAGGGATACACCCGTCAAAGTGGACCGAGGAAAACATCGAGGTTTCACGTGCGACATTACAGAAAGTCGGGATATCGTTCGACTGGTCGCGGGAAATCGCCTCCAGTGCGCCGGACTACTACAAGTGGACGCAGTGGATGTTTCTTGAGCTCTTTAAGAAGGGGCTGGCATATCGAAAACGAGGCTTTGTCAACTGGTGTCCTGAGGACAAGACAGTCCTGGCTAACGAGCAGGTCAAAGACGGCCGTTGCGAACGGTGCGATACCGAGATCGAAAAGAAAGAACAGGTCCAGTGGTACTTTAAGATAACCGAGTATGCCGATCGGCTGGTTGACGATCTCGACAAGTTACCGGATTGGCCGGACAATGTAAAAGCTATCCAACGAGAGTGGATCGGTCGCTCGTATGGGCTCGAAGTCGATTTCACTGTTGAGGGGACGGGGGAGAAGCTGCCGATTTTCACCACTCGGCCGGATACGATCTTTGGCGTTACATTTATGGCTATCGCGCCCGAAGCCGAACTGCTCAAGACGCTGCCAATGGATGACACTCACGCCCAAGCTGTTCGAGAATATCAGAAGAAAGCGGCCCGGCGAAGCGATATCGAACGGTCAGCGGCAGGTGACGAAAAGGACGGCGTCTTCACTGGGTGTTATGTAGTCAATCCGTTCAACGGCGAGCGCGTACAACTATGGGTAGCGGACTACGTACTGGCAGGATATGGCACCGGGGCGGTAATGGCAGTGCCGGCGCATGACAGCCGCGATTTTGCCTTTGCGAAGAAATACTCGATCCCGATCAAAGTGGTGATTCACCCGGATGCCGACACAGCAATCGATCCTGAGAGCATGGACGATGCCTATACAGAATATGGCACTATGGTAAACTCAGGACAATTCGATGGCCAAGTCGGCTCAAAGGCAGTTGATGCTGTGTCAGAATATGCCGAACAACAAGGTATTGGGTGCCGTAAGGTGAACTATAGGTTAAAGGACTGGTCTATCTCTCGACAGCGATACTGGGGCTGCCCAATTCCAATAATCCACTGCGAGAAGTGTGGTGAAGTTCCTGTTCCCGAGGAGAGTTTGCCGGTCAAGTTGCCCCAAGTAGAGGAGTACACACCTAAGGGGCGGTCGCCTCTGGCTGACGTTGCGGACTTCGTGGATGTTGCATGCCCCGAGTGTGGGGGAGAGGCTCGGCGCGATCCTGACACTATGGATACGTTTGTCTGCTCGTCATGGTACTACCTGCGCTATATTGACCCGCACAACCAATCACAGCCGTTTGCAAAGGACAAGGCTGTGGGCTGGATGCCGGTTGATCTTTACGTCGGCGGGATAACACACGCCACCGGCCACCTGCTCTATTTCAGGTTCTTTCAGAAGTTCCTTAAGGATATCGGATGGGCTACCCATGACGAACCTGCCCGGCGGCTGTTCAATCACGGAATGGTGATGGATAGCAAAGGCGAAGTGATGTCAAAATCCCTCGGCAACGTTGTTTCGCCAATTTCAGTAATGGCCAATCACGGCATCGATGTGACGAGGCTGGCCATGTTCTTTACCGCGCCCTCCGAGCGAGAGGTCATGTGGAGCGAGGATACCATCAGGGGACTGGACCGATTTGTACTGAATCGGTTGTTCCCGATCTCAATGTGTTTTCGTGATTCCAAAGTCGAGCCGGGCAGGTTGTTTGAGCAGGGCAGTCTGTCGGAGAGCGATTTCAAGTATTACGTGAAGCTCAATCAGACCATTTCGCGCGTGACCGGCGATATTGAGCGATTGCAGTTCAATACCGTGATTGCCGCTCTAATGGAGTTACTTCGGGATTTTGGGCCAAGTGTTGTATCGGATGACCAATTGAACGATAAGATCGTGCTGAATTCAATCCAGTTAATCGCTCCTATGGCTCCGCATCTTGCCGAAGAGCTTTGGCAGGCAGCCGGAAACAGTGTGTCGGTATTCAAATCAAAATGGCCGCTATTTGATCCGAACGCTATCACTGAGAACACAATAGAAATAGCAGTACAGATAAATGGAAAGCTAAGAGACACCGTGCGTGTGTTATCAGACGCCGGTCAGGAGGCGGTCGAAAAGGCCGCTTTTGCTAGCGAGAAGATACAATCGAGAATTGGCGACAGGGAGATTGTGAAGACGATCTTTGTTAAGGGCCGGATTCTGAACATTGTAGTAAAGGGTTAGCTGGGCTTGGGCATGTTGGGGACCTGCACGCAAGTTAACATAATATATCTTATGAGACGTTATTGATTCTAAGATGAAGCTCTCAATCGTGATCCCTGTCTACAATGAGGTCTCCACTCTTGAGGAGATTCTGGCCAGAGTTAAGGCATCGCCTGTCCCCGATAAAGAAATCATCCTTGTAGACGACTTTTCCTCCGATGGGACTCGTGACCTGATCGACACTAGCCTTCGCTCACAGGTGGATCATGTGGTCCTGCAGGACCGCAACTACGGCAAGGGCTTTGCCCTCAAGGCAGGTTTCGCTTGCGCCACCGGCGATATTGTCATAGTTCAGGATGCCGATCTTGAGTACGATCCCGATCAGTACCCGAGTATCATCGCACCTATCGAGGCGGATCAGGCGGATGTCGTTTACGGTTCGAGATTTCAAGGCGGCGGCCCGCACCGGGTTGTCTATTTCTGGCACTATGTCGGCAACCGGCTTCTTACCCTGCTTTCAAATATGTTCACCAACATCAATCTTACTGATATGGAGACCTGCTACAAAGCTTTTCGCCGCGAGATCATCCAGTCGATAGAGATCGAGGAGCCACGTTTTGGGTTCGAGCCTGAGATCACGGCCAAACTGGCGAAAAAGCATGTCCGTATGTTTGAAATAGGGATTTCCTACTACGGTCGGACCTACGATGAAGGCAAGAAGATTGGCTGGCGCGATGGTATGAGGGCTGTCTGGTGTATTCTAAAGTACAATCTTTGGGCTTAAGAACATATGAAGTGATACTTTAAGCCCAGCCACGAGCGGCCAGGATTCTTCGCTGATATGCATAGACTCGTCGATCCCGAACGGCATCGTAGTACCATTTGATATTCGCCTGAAGACCGTTTTCAAAAGAAGTCGTGGCCCACCACCCGTTGTCAATTGACGATTTGAAAGGGAACGGGCATAAAAACAAGGACAAACAAAACCAGGGTGAAGATGGCGAGGGCACGGCGACGGCCGTCCAGCGGCGTCACATCATCCAACGGCTCCGCGTAAACCCGCCCCAGGAAGAAGAGCAGACCAATCCACAACACCCACATGGTAGCGCCGGTGAAAATGACCAAAATTACCAGAGAAGCCAGCACCGGCCAATACAACTGGCGCGCCCGTTTGCCGAACAGCACATAAGCTACATGGCCGCCGTCTAGCTGGCCAACGGGAATGAGGTTGAGGCCGGTGACGAGCAGACCGACCCAACCCGCCCAGGCCACCTGGTTGAGCAGCACATCCTGGCCGCCGCTGGGCAAAATTTTGCCAAACACCAAAAACTTGGCGGCCAGGTACAAAATCGAGTTACCTTCGGCCAGATAACCACTGGCAGGCAAAGCATGAACCGGAGAGGTCGCCAGGCCAAAAAGCAAAATGGGGATGGCAAAAACCATGCCTGCCAGCGGCCCGGCCGCACCCACATCAAACAAAGCCCGTTTGTTTTTCACCGGCGCTTTCAACTGGATGAATGCGCCCAATGTGCCGATGAGGGAGAAACTGCCGGGCAGGGGAATGAAGTAGGGCAGGGTGACGGGCACTTTGTGGTAGCGGGCAGCAAAATAATGCCCCAATTCGTGCGCCCCCAGGATGAGCAGCAGGCTGAGACTAAACGGCCAGCCGCGCCACATTTCTTGCCAGGGCACTTCCAGTCCCAGTTCGTAGCTGGCGCCGACCCACAAAGTGGAAGCAATGGTCGCCAGGAAGAGCAGCAGGTTGATGATCCAGCGGGAGGCGGGGGGATTGAATACGTGGGGCAGGGCGATGAGGGTCAGACGGCCGTCCTCTTTCTGACGAACCAATGGCGTAAACCCGTGCTGCTCAAAGCGGCCGCGCAGATCATCAAAACAGGCGGCGGAATCTTGCAGGAAACGGCCGTGAAACGTCACATACCCCGGTTGCGGTTGATCCAGCGCCGTGAAGGTGACGGCGAACAAATCGGCCGTGTCCCGGCGCAAAGCCTCCACTTTGTCCAGCGGCACTTGATAGGTGGGGGGAAGCTGCTCGGTCGTCAACCCGCCGCTTCCTCTTCCTCATCATCGCCCCAACTGATGATCCAGACGCAAGCCCCGGCCACCAGCGTGGTGATGAAGATGAGCCAGAACCATTGGCTGGGTTCCAACCCGACATCGCGGGCTTCATAAGCCAGGATGGCGTCCATACCCACCGCCAGCACAATCCACATGGCGATGTTTTGGTGATTAACGACCCAATTTTTAAGTGCGGTCATACAACTCTCCGTGAAACGTGAAACATGACACGTGAAACATGACACGTGTTGCGTGATATTTAACTCTTCAATCTATCCGGCTGCAAAATATTCAATAAAATGCGCGTATTTTCCGGCTGCGATTCGTCAATGGCCCGCTGCCAGGAATTGGGCAGCGTCTCTTTTTCGGCGCTGACATACCCCTGGTCGGCATACATCTGCTGGATTTCGTCCGGGGCATCGTGGGGCACAAAGGCGACGATGAGTTGGCACAGGTGGCTGAAGGCGGATTGGTAGATGTCAGCCAGTACGGCCGTACC
>JBHHVC010000029.1:0-19288 GCA_046754125.1 Candidatus Zixiibacteriota bacterium | reverse complement strand
GAGCGCCGTGGCTTCGACAGAAGTCCCAGCCGCTCATAGTAACGGATTGTCTGGGCGACAGTGTTCGATTCTTGAGCCAGTCTTCCTATAGTCATTTCCATATCTCTATTTCCTCGATTCATGATAATATACAACCTTATAGTGAACTATAAGGTTTCAAAAAAATGCGAAGAATATCGGTCTTTGTGAGTCACAGAGCATGATACCGAGTTAAAATACTTTCGAACTGCACAATAACTGGGCTAAGTCTTTGCCCCACATACAAACAACCGTTCGATCTATTGGTAGATTCTGGCGCAGATGATATAAAGCTGGGAGACAGGGATTCGAACCCCGATTCCACGGTCCAGAGCCGTGTGTCCTACCATTGGACGATCTCCCAGTTTTCAAAACTGCCGGCAGACATCTCTCACAATAGACCGGACGCCGACCGACGGAGGCGACAATATAAATGGCCTCCGCTACCCTTGTCAAAGGATTTCACCGAGGAGCTACTGTAGCGTCAAATCCGCTCTGGCAAAATCGCATTAGTTCCTTGGAAACTAGCGGGTTTTTGTTGTTTGTCGATGATTCCCGGGCTATTTCATCATCGTGAAACGTACCAAGATACTCGCAACCTACGGTCCTTCGATCCGGTCGATCAGCCGCCTCAGACAGTTGATTGCGGCCGGAGTCAATGCCTTCAGGGTCAACTGCTCGCATGGCGACAGCGATGACTTTGTTGAAGCGGCCAGCACCATTCGCAAAGCATCGGCCAAATCACGATTCCCCATCGGTTTGCTCTTTGACATTTCCGGTCCAAAGCTCCGTCTCGACCGCTTTGAGGGCAAGATCACCCTGAAAAAAGGCGACCGAATAACGATAACCGCTGGCCCATCCGATCTATCTCGTGGTGTCGTTGGAGTGAATCATCCCGCGATTATTGAGTCCGTGAAGACGGGGGAACAGTTGCTGATTGACGACGGCAACATGATCTTTGAAATCGAGTCCGCCACTGGAAAAAAGGTGGTGGCAATTGCTCAACATGACGGGACTCTGTTGCCGGCTAAGGGAATCAACCTGCCCGACACAGATATCCAGATCCCGACCATCACTAAGAAAGACAAAAAAGACATAAGAACGGCAGTCGAGGCCGGCGCTGATTTCATCGCCCTTTCGTTCGTTCGCTCAGGCGACGACATCATTGAAGCACGTCGGTTGCTGAAAAAGTACGGCGGGCATCAAAAGATCATTGCCAAGCTCGAAAAGCGGGAAGCTATCGACCGGCTCGATGAAATCATGATGCTCACTGACGGCGTCATGGTCGCCAGAGGGGACCTGGGGGTTGAACTGCCACCCGCCGAGCTGCCACGACTGCAAAAGCGAATCATCCGACTGGCAAATCGCCACAACTGCCCGGTGATTGTCGCTACCCAGATGCTCGAATCGATGCGGTTTTCACCCCGGGCAACCCGTGCTGAAATCAATGACGTAGCTAGTGCCGTGTTCGACAACGCCGACGCCGTCATGCTCTCGGCGGAAACAGCTACGGGCGAATACCCGCTTGAGGCGGTGCGCATGATGGCAGCAACTATCGACGCTGCGGAAGACGAGTGCGTACAGCCAATCGTTGAGATCGACCAACATCTGATCAAGACCCCGATTGCGTACACAATCGCTGGAGCGGTCCGGTCGTCCGATACTTTCTGTCACGCCAGGCTTATCGTCGCCCTTACCACCTCCGGCTATACCGCAGCACTCATTTCAAACCTCTTTCCACCCCAACCCATAATTGCCCTCTCTCCCAATCCGCAGGTCATGAACCACCTGACGCTATATCGATCTGTATACCCGGTGCCGCTTGAGATGCTTTCTTCATTCGATGAAATGATCCATGCAGTAAACAATGTATGCCTTAAGAACCGACTGGTAAGTAAGGGTGATCGTGTTATCATCACTGGAGGCGCACCTTTTGGTTCCAAAGTACCGACTAATTTCATGATGATCCACGAAATCGTGTAGGTTTTTTGTCAGAAGAATGCCTCAGGCAGGCTTGCCTGACACCTCTGGCGCTTGATCCGTGAATTGATAATTCGAATCGATTTGATCAGACCGGGAACTCCATCGGAGACTATTACTTCCATGCTCGACAGAACTGGCCCGCGCGCCGTGCGCACAAACTACGGCATCACTGGCATCCGTCCGGAGATATCAGCGGTGGAACAGGAGGAAGTGCCTACGGACAGGGTACCACTGTAGGCGCTATGCCAAAGAGCCAGTCGGCTATAAATGTCAGGTCGACGATGTCAGGAAGTCCGCTCCCATCACCATTGACATCCGATTCTTCCGGGCAGGGGATATTCGGTGTCACACCAAATAGATAGTCCACGACAGTCGTAAGGTCGATGATATCGAGATCAGCGCCATCGCCGTTGACATCACCGCGATCTGCAACACAGCAAGGCAGGCAGGCATCACCGATGCCATCCCAGTCTTCGTCGGACTGATTGGGGTTATAGACTGTTGGACAGTTGTCGCAGCAATCGTAATGCCCATCGTTGTCTTCATCGAGACAGGCGGGCGTTAAGACAGTAAAACAATGCGGTCCATCCCAGTCAGGAATCACGGTGCCACCAGTTGTCGACCACGTCCATGCACCCCCCGGTGGATAGAAGGCAGTATCGAGGCAGATAATCTCTCCATCTCCGCCTGTCAATCCTATCTTGATTATGAACGCGATCTCGTCGAAGCCCGGCTCGATACCCGTCCCAAACAACTTCATTCCGCCAAATCCGATAGTATCCGCTCCCGAACCGGAGGGGTTAAACAGGTTAACAGACCGAATAAAATCAAACCTCGCAGGACCTACGGCACCGGTCCATTTTCCGTCCACTCCCCCCCATGTCCCACCGTTGGTTGAGTATATTCTAAAGCCGTTGGCTAAGCCGGTGATGTAGTCGGGAGTGTTATTGGTTATGCGGATATGATAATAGACTTCGTGGCCTGGGCACATGTCCTGCGGCGGGACTCCCCATGTTCCGAAAGCGTTGTCGAGCGTCACTGATCCGTTACCGCTTGAGGTCGTCACGTTCACTTCTACCCCGCGGGTTTCATCAGCCAGGGCTGGCCCTGCCAGGAGAAAGATCGCTACAGTAACAGACATGATCGCGACGGTGTGATGTAATCTCAGTGTATTCATATCAGGTCCTCCCTGTCTGTCGACCTGCCCACTTCCATAATGGAAGGGTATACTCGACTGACATTGACCACGCTAAGAGATGTCTTAGTCCAATATAATCCCTCGTGGCGCTGACACAAGCCTTTTTCATATCTTGACTTTGAATATAGCGAACGTAGCTTAGCCTTCATCTATGAAGGCAACTGTCTCACAATCGGTCGCCGCCTCGTCGGAGGCCTTGTTCTCCCAGATCGCCCACCTTCCGGGAGCAGTATGGCTTGACTCATCGCTGCAGACCGCGAGTCGCGGCAGGTATTCCCTCATAGCTCGCTCTCCGAGATCGACGGTAACAGTAACGGCCGACGGAACTATAAGCTTAGACGACGAGGCAGTCCTGCGGGGAGTGCACTCTCCCGATGCAATTCAATACATAATGGAGAGATGGCTTGATCCAGATTGTTTCAATGTCGGATATGTCGGTTACGAGGGAGCGGTGCCGTTTGTCGGAGCAATATCGCGACATCGTCCGGCATTGCCGGTGATGCAGTTTTTCCGGTACGGATCGGTTCTCACTTACGATCACGTACTGCAGGAGTATTCGGTATCCGACCCTGACATCGACGATTTCGCAGACCTGTTTGCTTCGGCAGGCGAAGAGATCGACTCAGTCGCGCCATCGTCAGGTCAGCTACTTGAAGCACCCGCAAAACAAGATTACTTCAGGCGCATGGCGGCGGTCAAGGGGCACATCCGAGAGGGAGATATCTATCAGGCCAACCTGACTTTTCGATATACGGTTAGTTCGCAAGCCGATCCTTTTGCGATCTATCGACAACTTCGTGTGCTGAATCCCGCTCCTTACGCAGCCTTCTTAAACTGCGGCAGTTTCCAGGTGCTTTCCTCCTCACCGGAACGAATGTTTCTGAAAAAGGGACACAGCATTTTCACCGGACCAATCAAAGGAACAATCGAACGAGGGACAAATGCTCAAGAGGAAGCGATCCGTCTTGGAAAACTTCTCAACTCTGCCAAAGATCGAGCCGAACTGCTGATGATTGTCGATCTGATGCGCAACGACCTCGGCAGGATAGCCCGACCGGGGACGGTGCATGTGGACAAACTGTTCAAGCCGGAAGTGTACTCGTCGTTGATTCATCTGGTAGCCGACATCTCGGCCACTGTGCGAGATGACATAAGCTGGACACATATATTTGAAGCGATGCTTCCGGGCGGATCTGTCACCGGCGCACCCAAACGACGGGCTGTTGAGATTATTGATGCGCTGGAAATGTCCCCCCGTTCGGTCTACACCGGATCGATCGGATACATTCACAAAGATTCGGCAGATTTCAATATCGCCATTCGCACAATAACTAACACTGACGGAGCTTACCAACTTCACGCTGGCGGAGGAATCGTGGCCGACAGCGAGCCTGAATCGGAATATGCCGAGATGTCACTCAAAGCCGCAAACTTGCTTCGAGCGGCCGGGGTGGACCCAACGAAAGCAACATGACGAAGACGGTAACGACGATAAACGGACGATTGGTAGAACGGAACCAAGCTAAGATTTCGGTATTCGACAATACGCTGCTTTACGCAGATGGATTATTTGAGACACTGCTGGCTATCGATGACCAACTTGTTTTGGAGAATGAGCATCTGACTCGCCTTTATCGAGGCGCAAAACAACTCGGCCTTGACATGCCTGTTTCCCGGCAGCGACTTTCCGGCTGGATGCACAGAACCGTGAAAGCCCACCCGAGTAAGATTAAGAAACTGCGACTGACCGTGACAAGCGGCGAAGCTGCTCGATGGGTTGGCAGTCAGGGAAAGCAGCAAATTATCCTGAGTGCTTCACCACACAAATTCCAGGTTGAGCCGTTTGAGTTGTTTGTCAGTGATCTCCGTGTCGACCATCTCTCACCCTTTCGCCGTTTGAAGACTACTTCCTGTGTTATCCACGCCGCTGCCCTCAGGCAGGCGAAGGCGCGAGGATATCACGACGCCCTGCTTCTAAATGAATGTGGGCAAGTGGCTGAGACTACTTCGGCTAACATCTTCTGGATCTCGCGTGGAAAGCTAATGACCCCGCTGATTAGTGCCGGCTGTCTTGATGGTGTCACCCGGCGCCTGCTCCTGCGGCTTGCTCGCACGCTCGGCCTGAATACAGGAGAAGAAACCTGTACTATGGAGGAGTTGTTCGGGGCCGACGAGTTACTTATCACAAGTTCCCTCAAGCTGGTCGCCCCGGTGTGGCGAATTCGTCACGGTCGACGGGTCCTCCGAATCCCCTGCGGCCCCGTCACACGCTTGCTTTCGGAGCAATTGGCCGCGTTTCTTGGTCTATAGTTGCCGTAATTGATCTGTGGCCGGCAGACCTCTCCCGGTCTGCTGATTGACATCAGCCCATGCCGCTGAATTGCCGCGCTGTTTTAGATTGACTTGTTCTTGATATCCTCGATAGATTGTCGCGATGCAGAATTATACTATCAGGCTTTGGCTGCTCGCGAAGAGTCATATTTCGGGGTCGGCATTAGTACTGCTGTTGATCGTAGCTGCGGCAGGTTTGACCAGTGCACAGGGTGATGTCGTGGTGGCAGGGAGTCTCTATGATGTACCGCCACGCTGGCTGGTGGATATGCCGACAGCAGGCACTTTGCCGCGCGGCTTTTTCCAGATTGGCACTCGAATCTATCCCGGCGGCGGCGCCATAGGGTTTACCGACATTGGCCTGTCCAACCGACTAATGATTGGCGTCTCTTACGGCGGAGAGAACATCATCGCGAACGACGACCCGAATTGGAATCCAAGTATCGAATTCTCATTGCGCTTTCGCTTTGTCGATGAACAGGATTACTTCCCGGCTATCACCGGAGGGTTCTCATCGCAAGGTTCCGGTGCCTGGAGTGACGACGACGATCGGTACACCTTCAAATCCCGAGGCTTTTACGCTGTCGTCAGCCGTAGTTTTTTCTTTTACCAGTGGACAGCCGGATGGCATGCCGGAATCAACATCTCTAGGGAAGATGACGGTGACGGCGACCAAGACCTGGACTTTTTTGGAGGCGTCGATGCAACCTTCAAGTACAATCTGGCCCTGACGGCCGAGTACGATGCCGGCCTGAACGATGACAGGTCGACGCTGCCAAACGGAAAGCCGAACAGCTTTGGCGGCAAGGGGCGTGGTTACCTCAACATGGGCATCAAATGGTTATTCACGGAAAACCTCGAGCTGGAGTTGCTACTGAAAGACCTGTTTGTGAATCGACGAGACTCCAGGACCTTCACACGCGAATTGCGTCTGACCTATCTTGATTCGTTCTAATTGCTCTTGACATCGTTGACTGATTGTATTCATACTCCCCGTCGGCATCGACGTTGCTCCGCGTTTGTCCTCTGGTCGAGAATGCCCGCATTACAAGGCCAACATGCGCAAATACCCTCTTGAGTTCGAGAAACAAAAGCCGATGCTCTTTTATCCGAAGCGGCGTGAGCAGTACAGCGGCGACATTTTGGAAATCGGTCCCGGCAGGGGCGACCTGTTGTTGTCGTTGGCCGCCGAACAACCGGACAAGAAATTCGTCGCAATCGAACTGAGCAGAAAGAGATATTCCCGGCTCGAGAGGAAGATCGAGTGCCGAGGAATTGATAATATCGATCTGATCTGCGGCAATGCTCGTTTCGCTCTGCCTCGACTCTTAGGCGACTCTTCATTTGAGTTTGCATACGTTTTGTTTCCAGACCCCTGGCCAAAGCGGCGGCATAAACTCCATAGACTACTGTCCCCGGATTTCTTCGCAGAAATCGCACGTGTAGTTAGACCGGCGGGATCGATATTTGCGGTAACCGACGTGGAACAATACGCACAGGATATTCTTCGGTCCTGCTCCCATGTGAGACAACTAGAAAACAGCGGTTATCCGTATGTTGAGCCGGATGAAATTGTGGCCTACCGGACAACCCAGTTTGAACAGTATGCGCGAAAGGGGGGCAGCCACATATACTACATGCGTTTTGCTAAGAGTGAATAGTCAATCTGCCCAAAGTACACTGTTCATGACGCTCGGGAAGTCCAGCGCGAAAATCGGAAGAGCTACAATCCAAACTTGCGCCACCGGCTCAGAACCATTTCGGCGAAGCGGCCTACAGTTTCCACAACACGCTGGCGATACTCTTTTGCCTGGTCAAGATCGAAGTTGGGATATCCCTCCCCTTCCTTGTACAGAAGGATGGTACCCGGAACAGGATAGACATCGGCGCCCGGCCGGAAATAATAGGCAAGGTCGTCGCTGTATTGTTTTCGGTCGGCTAGATCAGGATCGATTGCCTGTACCATGGCGGTTTCGTCGGTTCCGGCGTGACCACCATGATGTCCAAAGAACTCCTTTGTCATATCAGAACAAAGTTCCCACCAGTGAATCACGGCAATGTTGGCACCGTGCTCTTTGTGAAAGTCATAAGCGGCTGCCTTGAGGGCGGCGTTGTTTCCACCATGCCCATTCATCAGTATGACATGACGAAAGCCTATCTCGGCCAGTGATGAGAGGATATCGTTCACAAAC
Organism: Candidatus Zixiibacteriota bacterium; assembly: GCA_046754125.1. GTDB lineage: Bacteria > Zixibacteria > MSB-5A5 > GN15 > FEB-12 > JBHHVC01. The sequence continues at coordinate 11,566 of JBHHVC010000029.1, read as the reverse complement.
GCCTGAAATGTTGTCGGGCAGATCGTGATGCCACCCTTGTGGCGATAGAGCGAACGAGTTATTCCGTAGTTAAGGGTCGGTGCGATCAGTGCGTTCAGACGCTCGGCGATCCCGGCTGCGATAGTCTCAGGAATGAGATTGTCCGTACCGATACACGCAGATCCATGTGCTTCTACGGTTCCGACCGGCAAGATAATTGTATCTATCTTTTCTGGAACAAGGCTTTGTATGGAGATCGAACTTAGCCTGTGAAGCTCGCGTTCCACCTACGGCTCCAGCTTGGCGAGAATACGTTCCATTATGGTCTCGGTCTCGCGTGCCACAGCCTCGTTGCCTTCAAAGCGTAGCTGATTGATGTCACGCACCATAATCTCGAGATCATCGGTAGTCTCAACGGCGTACCAAATCTCCAGCTCGGACCAGGACAACTCACGGCGTGTAAACTCTTCGGCAACTTCAGAGTAAATGCTGGGTGATGTCCAGTCGAAACCGGCCAGGTCGAAATGGTAATTGCCCGACATTCCTAGCATATAGTACCTTCCATCGGGCGTGGGACCGAACACGGCGTCGGATTGGCCCAGCAGTTTCAGGGCTGTCTTCATCATGGTGGGCGTAATAGTCGGCGTTCGGGAGCCGATAACAACAACGCTTTGGTACCCGGCAGCAAAACAATCCTGAAAGACCTTCCCGACTCGAATGCCCCATCGTTCTTTCTTGCATTCATAGGACGAGAAACGCGTGGTGAGTTCGTCGGTTTTCTTTCCAACTCGTGACTTGCGGAGGTACTCGGTGACTATCTGTACAAGACGTCGGCGATCGGCATGGTCAATATAATACAGGCGAACGTCGGCGTCGGGCACTTCGAGCGCATTGCTAATAGTATCCGAAATAAACGCCTGATGCACGAAGCGCAGATTATCTCCCTGGATAATCCCAAAGTCCATGCTCGAGCCGTCCTCAAACGGCTCCTGTATGCAAATGGCTATTACAGCTCGAGGCTGTTTGCTCTGCTGCATTGGCAACTACTTGTGGACCGAGTTCTCATTCGCGCTCAATATAGGATTGACCACCTGCGCCGTCAAGCATGCACGGCAAGAAATTGTCGGGCTCATCCAATGTCTTGCAAGACGGGGAAACTCTCCAGCAGGAAGACTGAGATGCGCTGCAACAGGTCAAAGAAAATCATCACGCCCACAATCATCAGGAGCGAACCGGAGATTATCTCGACCGCCTTGAAGTGACGTTTGATAAAACCAAATGTACCAATGAGGTAATTGAACAACAGGGCTGTCAGTATAAACGGAATGCCCAGGCCGGCTGAGTAAAATAGCAACAGGACTATACCGTGGCTGATTGAGTTTTGCTGGGCAGCCAGGGTGAGAATAGTACCCAGAATGGGGCCGATACAGGGGGTCCATCCGAAAGCAAAAGCAATCCCTATTACTACCGATCCCAGAACGCCAGTTTTCTTTTCACCGGTATGGAAGCGCTTTTCGTAGTTGAGTGCCCTTATCTTGAAGACTCCCACGACATGCAGGCCAAACAGGAACACTACTACTCCAGCGACCTTATTGAAGATACCCAGGTATTGTTGAAGAAGACTGCCCAGCTTGGTCGCTGAGGCGCCAAGAATGACAAAGACCATCGAAAAGCCCAGGACAAAGAAGATCGTATTGATAACAACCTTTCCCATATGCGAACTGGCCTTTTCTTTCGAGGTAAGATCATCAATCGACACACCTGAGATAAAAGACAGGTATCCGGGTATCAGAGGCAGCACGCACGGAGACACAAAAGATAGCAGTCCGGCGAAAAGTGCGGCCGGTATTTCAACAGTTGGTTGATCAAACACAGAGATTTAGCTCCATCGATTGGGGTAACCTAATTCTTAACTCTGAAACGGCAAAAGGGTCTATCGGTTCCGAGGTTTTCCGGCTGTGCTCAAGATTTCGTTCTTGATAAGATGCAGTAACTTGTCCGGATCGATCCTGTTGACAATTTTGCTCGCGATTTTCTCGGCCAGTTGGGAGGCCAGATCTCTGGTAAAGAGCCTGATTTCCTCAGGGGAAAGCTTCTCGACCGCGTCTTCCCAAGCCGAAGTCGAATCTGTCACAGGTTTCTTGGTCGGCTCCTGGCGAGCCAGAATCACGCTGTCGAGTTCGCCCGACCGGAACTTCTCAAGCTCTTGCTTGAATTCGTCTATATACTTCTCTGCGCCGCCGGAATGACTTGTACCTGCTGAGGCCGGCGGCGGCGTGATCGGGTCCAGAGATGCTGCCGGTTCGGTTGTTTTGAGACTGCCAGACTCAGAATCATTTCCTGTCAATACAGCCTTCTCGGCGCCCGGCTGCGGAGAAGCATCGTCGGACATTTGTTTCATCTCGTTCAGAAACCAGTTGTAGTCATGATCGGCGTCCTTTTCATGAACGCCGGCCTTATCGGGAGAGGTGATGCCGAATTGGTCTGTCATTATTTCAAGCTTGCCGGTGCCCTGGACCGGGACAGCGGGCGCAGACGATGGATCTGTTGAACGGATATCTGTACTATCTTCTTTCACGATAATAGACTCGACCTTGCGCGAGTCGGATGGCCCGTCGGTGTCGCTATCATAGCTGTCAAACCCAACCAGTTTCTCAGGTGACTGCGTACGCCTCCCCCCCCCACTGGTAATGGAAGTATTGTCCATCACTTCAGAATCGGTGACATCGATCCGGTCAAGGCCAAGGGCGGCATCAAGAATATCGTCTTGCAGCGTCTCACCACCCAGTGGATTCGCTTGTGGGTTTTCTTCCCCAAGCGGCGGCGCACCAGAAAATACTCGGACCTTTTCGGCAAGCTCTCCCGGTTCTATTGGCTTTGACACCAGTACTTCCGATGGAAAAGGTAAGTCAGTATCGCTTGGGTTGGTCAGCAACACCATAGGGATAGCTGATGCGCGAGAATCCAACTGCAAATGCTTGTACAAAGGCTGGGACCCCTGACCCTGTAAATCGGCTCCAATTACAATGAGGTCAGGGCGAGTAAGCTCAAGAACTTCCAATGCCTTTTGCGACGAAGAGACTGCTATCACGTCAAATCCGTTCTGGCGCAGGACGGTTTCGGCAACAGAGCGAACGGTATCGGATGTTTCCGCGAGTAGAATCCGTTTGTGCATAATCCCCTGCCCAGCTTTCCTCAGGCTTTGTCTGACAATTTCGAGGATGCCTCCTCGAGGAACTTGCGGTCGGCCTTGCTGATATTCTCTATCCCGACTTCATTTATTTTATCAAGAATTGCATCGACCCGTTTCATTACTTCTTCGGCCTTTTCTCGGTTCTTCTCAAGCTTGGCGCTTTGACGACGGTAGCGATTGTTCCGGATCTTCTGGCCAAAAGAGATAAAACGCCAGTCAGCTTTGACATAAATGAGGCCAAGAAGCGCTCCGCCAAGGTGGGCCATGTGGGCGACACCGGGACCTGCAAAGAAGAATCCAAGCAACATCATTCCAGGGATAGCATATTTCACTTTTACTGGAAACAGGAAGTACAAGTAGAGGTATCTTTGCGGAAACATCACCCAGTAAGCAATGAGAACACCATAAACGGCCGCCGACGCTCCAATCACCGGAAATGGCTGGCTTGACTGAACTACCAGTGTAAGTATAGCGCCGGCAAGCCCGGCCAGAATGTAAAACCGCCCAAATCTTCTGGCGCCCCATGTATATTCGATCTCGGTGCCAAACATCCACAGCGCAAACATATTGAAAAAGATGTGGCCGAGGCCGCCATGAAGAAACATGTAAGTCAGCGGCTGGTATAGAAGATTCGGAAACTGTGAGAAAAACAAGGCCGGAGTCAACCCCAATACCCCTACCAGACCGGGCGAGAACTGCTGAACAACGAACATCGCTCCATTTGCGATGAGCATGATCTTGATGAACGGCGACAATGCACCGGGGCCGATCTGCATCCGGCGCCGCCCCTGCGGTCTGTCTTGCCATGATTGGGTCATTATGGTCTTTGGTCCGAGAATTCCTCAGTTACTGTGTTTTCGACAAGATACAACTATTTGTCGACCGTAGGAGAAGTTGACGGTTTGTCGGTCGACTCCTGCTTGTCTTCCTCCGGAAGACTACATGCGCCCGTAATTCACGAGCCGCCGAGGCCGAATCGGGGAAGCACTTTAGCTACCAGAACATACCAGACGGCTATGAATATGGCGAGATAAATCAGGTCTTTCCACTCCAAGTAGTTAACACTCCTTCTCTTGAATCATTACGCCAAAACAACATTTACATTACAAATATAATTATCGGCCTCTATTGGCGAGCAATGCACCAAAAAAGTCTTGCAGCCACCTTATGCCAGTACTTTGTCGAGCCTTGCAGTCAACTGCGCCTTGGGCATCGCCCCGGTTACCTGATCCACCACTTCCCCGTTCTTGAAAAACAGGAGTGACGGAATCGACATGATATTGTACTTGCCCGCAGTCTTGTTATTGCTGTCTACGTCCAGTTTTGTGATCTTTACTCGTTCAGAATACTCTCCGGCGATTTCCTCCAATATGGGGGCGATCATCTTGCAGGGACCGCACCACGTCGCCCAAAAATCGACAACGACCGGTGTATCCGCTTGAAGAACCTCAGATTCAAAGCTGTCGTCAGTAATCTCAATCGGTTTGCTCATTTCAATAACTCCTTATGTCTTACCGTACATCTTCTTCTATTCTATCTTCGGCCGCTTCGATGTAACAAGCAACCCGTCTCTGAGTTCCGGCAATCGGCATCAGATTCCTGTGGCTTGTACGCCAATCGGCATACGGATAGCCAATAATTTTAACAATACAAGTTTTTCACGCCAATTTCAATGACAAAAGGCAAAAGGCGCGCGCGGGAACTTGGGCCAATTGCGCCTGATCCGGATTTCACTATATTGTAGGTCGAGAGGAGAAGACTTTGCGATTGATTCTACAGCGTTCCGGCGGCTGCCGATTGCACATAGACGATGAGCTTCACAGCGAAACAGGACCGGGACTGGTCGTCCTGTTCGGCACTCGGACCGGTGATTCCGAGCAATCGTGCTGCATTCTGGCTGATAAGCTCGTCAACCTTCGGATATTCGAAGACGATGAGGGGCGAATGAATCGGTCGGCTCTACAGGTAGGGGCTGAGATCATGATTGTATCACAGTTCACATTATATGCCGACACTCGAAAGGGGCGTCGCCCCAGTTTTGGTCAAGCAATGGAGCCTGTAGCAGCCGAGCGGCTCTATCGCCGTTTTGTCGACCTGGTCAAGGCATCCGAATTGACAGTGGCCACCGGTCGATTTGGAGCAAGGATGAAGCTGGACTTCACCAACGATGGGCCAGTCACGATCATACTCGACCATGACAACTAACTGCCACCATCTCAGGCGACTGGCATCTCGTTACAGGATCGTTCTTGGTTCCGGTTCACCTCGCCGGGTTCGGCTGCTGACAGAGACAGGCGTTCCTTTCCGCCAAGTAGTGCGCTCGGTTGACGAACGCAGGATATCTGACGAGGAGCCATACACATACGCGTGTCGCTTGTCCCGAGAAAAGGCGTTGGCCGCAGCCGAGGCAGCGACAGATGAAGAGATTGTTCTTGGCTGTGATACTATTGTAGTTCTTGGAAATCAGATTCTTCAGAAGCCGGATAGCCAACAAGAGGCTGAGGACACTCTAACGCGCCTGTCTGGCCGGAGACACACCGTCTGCACCGCTATTGCTATCGCCGTCTCGAGCAGGATTATGGCATCCGGTCACGAACTGACTGAAGTAACATTTAAGCGTGTAACCAGAGCGCAGATCAAGGAGTATGTCGACAGCGGGGAACCTATGGACAAGGCTGGAGCCTACGGTATACAAGGGATGGGGGCGTTTTTAGTTGACTCCCTCGAGGGTAATCTTGATAATGTTATTGGTTTCCCGATCGCGCTACTAGAAAACCTGGCACGGGAAATCCTGGACAAGTGAATGGCAAATGAAGCAAGTAGACAACGGTGAGTGAAGTACAAAAAAAACTGGGAGCGTTGCTCAAGCTTGAACGAGAACGACGCCAAATCAGTGTGGGCGATATATCAGCTCAGCTTAACATCACCGAGGAGTATATTGCTTCTATCGAGTCGGGGGACCCGTCGGGATTGCCTTCCGAACTGTATTTCAACATGTTTGCCAGGTCATATTGTGAAGCTGTCGGGATCGATTTTGCCCGCACAGTCGAAGCAATCAAGGAGGAAATCGGACAGCCGCTCAACGGTCCTGACACGCCACAGGATGAGCCAAAACATCTTGACACAACTGAAGGGGATGAGTCAGCCGATGAAGTTTCACCTGCTACCGAAACAGGGGGGCCGTTCTTTTCGAAGAAACTGATGTGGCTGTTTGCGGCGATTGTCGTCGCGTTTGGATTGTTCGTGGGTATCAGTCGGTTTTTTACGAACGTCACCGCCACCAATACCCCCGAAGAGTCTCGCTCAATTGTTATTGAAGACAAGGACGAGCCGCTCGGATTAGCGACAGCAAGTGAATACGCTGATTACAAGTGGACCAGCCCGCCAACCGGCGCACCCAAACCTATTCGTCTTGAGCTTGTCGCATCTGAAGAAAGCTGGGCCACAGTGTTGGCCGATGGTGACACTGCAATTTTCAGACGACTCATTCCGGGCCGCACATATGATGTGACAGCGAAGTATCGCTTTAAGTTGTCGATCGCCCTTCCCCGGAAAGTAAGTGTGACTGTCAACGGAAAAGCGGTCAATCTCGCTAACCCGGAAAGTGGTCGCATCTCTCGTGTGGAGATTACACAGGTTAATCTCGAGTCGATTCTGGCCAAGAACTCTTCCTCAGGTCAGAAAAGTTCTAAACGGCCGATCACCCTCTCTACAGAAGTACAAAGTCAGACCAAACGCGATATCGAAAGGCTTGCCTCCCAGAACTCCCTCGAGTCGACTCCAGCCTCTAAAGGCGGAAGTGAACAGACGCCCGCATTGAAAGACTCTCTATGAAAGTTCGAGATGTCGTGGCGCGAGTCAAGCTCAGTCGTATGAAGGGTCAGGTCCAGCCGCAGCCATTGAGTTTCCCCCAAGCTCTGATGAGGCCGAAGCATGTTCTTGTCTGTCTACCGGGTGGATTACGTGAGTTGACCATCGTAAAACAATTTCTCCCTGCCGTGACGGAATTGTTCCGACCGGCGGATATTTCGCTGCTGTGCATTCCGGGCGTGAAGGTCACAGACATCTTCCCCCGAAAAGGGTTTCAGATTCTGGCGCCTTCTATTGACCAGCTCACCTGGTCCGGTCTGCCAAAGAAAGACTATTTGCAGTTGCTGCGAGATTACAAGTTCGACATGGTGCTGGACTTCAATCTGGAGCCGTCGAATTTTGTCTCGACAGTCCTGCTGAACCTTCCCGGAGCGGTTCGGGTGGGACGAGGCAATCATCTTGGGGAACCATACTACAACCTTGAACTGAAAACCAAGTACCTGCGCGACGAACGCAACATATACCGGTCGATTATTGAGATGCTGGAGACAATAAAGAATTCCGCACAGAATCGGTTGCGACCGTCAGCGGCCAGTTAGCCGACCGGCTTTGGAGGCTATGTGTATCTTAAGAAAATAGAACTGCTGGGATTCAAATCATTCGCAAACAAAACAACTCTTCAGTTTTCCGAAGGGATTACCGCAATTGTCGGTCCCAACGGATGCGGCAAGACCAATATCCTCGATGCACTCAGGTGGGTGCTCGGCGAACAACGCATATCTCTTTTGCGCGGTTCAAAAATGGAAGAGGTCGTGTTCGGCGGAACCCGGGATATCAAACCGCTCGGCATGGCCGAAGTGACTCTCTCTGTGGTAAATGATCGTGGCGTTCTCCCCACCGAATACCACGAGCTTCAGCTTACTCGCAGGCTCTTTCGCAGCGGCGAATCGGAGTATTTGCTTAACAAGGTGCCCTGCCGGCTCAAGGACATTACGGAGCTATTCTATGATACCGGCATGGGTGCGCACTCCTATTCCGTCATCCAGCAGGACATGATCGATTCGGTCATCTCTGACAGGGCCGAAGAGCGACGATTCCTGTTCGAAGAGGCGTCGGGGATCACCAAGTATAAGCAGCGCAAGCGAGCGGCCTTGCGAAAACTCGAATCGACAGAAAATGACTTTCTCCGCTTGAACGACATTTACTCGGAGGTCAAGACACAGGTCAACTCGCTCAACCGCCAGATGAAGAAAGCGCAACGGTATGAAAAGGTTGCCGCCGAAATCACAAGCTGGGACCTCCACCTGAGCGCCAACCGGCTCAAAGAAATAGAGATGCAAAAACGACAGATGCGTGCGGAGCAGGACCAGCAGTCGACCTTGCTATCGGAAAAGGTCGCCACGCTTAACAAGCTATCTTCTAAGCTTGAGTCAGAGCGAGCCGAGCAAATTGATTTTGAACGCCTGCTAACCGATGTGGGACAGCAGGTCTACGATGCAACTGAAAAGGTCCACGAGCTGGAGAAGGAAATCTCTCTACTCACCGAGAAAAAAAGTGCCGCACGAGACCAGATTTCCCGAAACGACCTAGAGATATCTGCCACAAAACAGCGGCGCGAGATCATTGCCGGGGAACTCAAACAGGTTGGCGAACAGGAGCAAAAACACGAAGCCGAAATGAATCGGTTGCTGTCCGAGCTTGCATCCGCAGAGGCGGCACAGGCAGAAGCCGACGAACGACTGCTCAAGGCGCGTCACCGCCGTGACAAAGAGAATCAGCACCTCCTGGCTCTGGAAGGCAGGCTTTCCTCAGGTAAGACGGAAGAAGCCAACCTGAGCGATCGTCTTTCTGAACTTGAGAAAGAGGTAGCAGAACGGTCCGACCAGATCGACACATGCAACGATGAACTGAAGAATACCGCTGCCGGTCTTGAGGAATTAAGGCCTTCCCTTGTTGATTTGCAGACGAAGAAAACGGATGCCGAGCGCCACTCCTCCGAACTCACTAAACGTCTGGAAACGCTCCTCACCGAGAGCGAAGAACTCGGCCAAATGCAGGCCGATCTGTCAGCCTCAGTCGAGGCCGCGCAAGCCCGTTCCAATCTGCTCGGAGAGATGATTCTACACTATGAAGGTTATGAATCCGCTGTCATCGCGGTCATGGACGAGCGCGAGCGCTTTGAGGGTATACTAGGCACGGTTGCAGAAAAGTTCCGTCCAGCTGCGAAAATGGAGGGAGCGATTGAATCGGCCCTCGGTGAAATTGGGCGATTCATTATCTGCCGCGATCGTTCGTCGGCAGAGTCTGTAATATCATGGGTGAGAGACGAATCGAAGGGTCGCTTAGGAATCTTGGTGCCATCGACAGGCGGACTTGAGGCAGGCATCAAGCGTCCGGAAATTGAGATCGATGGGTTCGTAGGCTGGCTCGATCAGTTTGTCTCCACCGAACCGGATTTGCGACCGCTAATGGAATCTGTGTTGTCTCAGACAGCTGTATTCGAAGCGGGGACTGACCCTACCGAATTACTGAAACGCCTGCCGCGCGGCTTTTCGGCGGTGTCTACTGATGGCATCCTGTACGGAAACAACAGGCTCTCAGGCGGTTCAGAAGATAGTTTCCCGCTATTTGGTAGACAGGAAAGGCTGGACCAGCAAGAACAAGAGTTGTTGGAACTTGAAAAGAACCGAGCCGACATTTCTGATCGCAAAAACAAGACGACAGCCGCTATCGCCGCCGTACGGGCAGAGGCAAGCGAGACTGTTTCCCTGATTGAATCATTGACGGACAAAATTGCACCCTTGGATCAGAGAATTGTGGAAGCCGAATACCGCCAACGGAGCCTGACTACCGATCTGGCCCGGCTGAACAAGGAACGATCAGCGCTGACCGCTACTCTGGAAGATACGCAGTCGAAGCAGTACACGCTCGGTCTGGACTTTGATCAGCTTGTTGATGCCAAGACCCAACTTATTCGAACGCTGGAATCAAGTCAGGAGGAACTCGATACATGTGAGCAGACTGCCACAGGGGCCTTGGCGCAGGTATCGAAAACGCGAATAGAATCTGTCGAAGCAAGGAGCCGCCAGGAGCAGGCCCAGAGCAAAAGCCTCCATTTGAAAGAGGTTCAACAGGAACTGGAACGGGCGGCAGCTTCCAAACTTTCAGAAAACGAGACGGCCAGATCTGAAATTGAAAAGGCGACACAACGCCTGGCTTGTCTTGAGACCGAACTGAAGCTTGCATTCGAAAAGCGAACCGCAACTACGCAAGACCAGACTGATCTTCGGGCGAAACAAGGGGAAATCGCCAATCAAATTGCTGCGGCTGAGAGTCAGGCCAGTGAACTCCGCGCAAGAAAGGACGAACTGAGCGAACAGGTACATCAACTGGAAATGCGAGAGAGTTCACTTGATGCGGAGATTACATCAATCCTGGAACGAATTCGGTCCGAATATGAGCTTGACCTGCGAACTGTCGAAGCGCCACGGCCAAACGAGGATATGTCGGACGATCAGTCGGAAGCACTGGTTACAGAGTTGCGCGAACGGCTGAAGAAGTTCGGAGCCGTGAACCTGCTGGCCCTGGAGGAATATCGGGCCGCATCGGAAAGGGAGGAATTCCTCGGGGAACAACTTAGAGACCTTGCGGCCGCAAAAAAAGACCTACAGGAAACGATTACAAAGATAAATCTGACCGCTCGCAAGATGTTTGCGGAAACCTTCGACAAAGTCGGGGAGAATTTCCAGAAGCTGTTTACCGAACTATTCAGCGGTGGCGAGGCAGGAATCTCGCTGGACAACCCGGACGACCCGCTCGAATCGGATATCCACATTGTTGCTCGCCCGCGTGGGAAAAAGGCGTTATCGATCACAATGATGTCCGGCGGTGAACGGGCCTTAACAGCCATCGCTCTCTTGTTCTCGCTCTACATGGTCAAGCCTTCGCCATTTTGCATATTGGACGAGATCGATGCACCACTTGACGATGCCAATTGCCGACGCTTTTTGAAAATCATTCGTACTTTCTCGAGCCAGACGCAGTTTATAACGATCACTCACAACAAGATCACAATGGAAGCAGCCGACAACCTGTACGGAGTTACTATGGAACAGCCCGGTGTGTCACAACTGGTTGGCGTACGCTTTCGCGATCTACTTCCAGACCAAGACAGTGACGACAGTATGTCACCTGAGACCGTAGACAATATCAATCAGGCCGACGGTGCTGCCCGTACCTTGACTTCAGAGATGGCTGTGTCCCCTCACGATTCATCGAGCGAGTAACAAGACCCTTCCATGCTGAGTGCCTTTGACAAACTCAAGCAATCCCTGCGCAAGACTCGTGAGGGTCTGATTGGCAGGATTTCGTCGGTAGTATCTCGGAGAAAAATCGATGAAGATCTGCTAGACGAAATCGAGGAGATATTGATCGAGGCCGATGTCGGAGTGGCTGCCACAATGCGATTGCTCGAATGCCTTCGGGCCAAGGCAAAGGAACAAAAGCTGAATGATGGAGACGCGTTGATCGAAGTGCTGCAATGTGAAATTTCACGCCTGCTCATCACCACAAGCGATTCCGATG
>JBHHVC010000028.1:0-20328 GCA_046754125.1 Candidatus Zixiibacteriota bacterium | reverse complement strand
GTCGTCAACGTAACCATACCGTCTGTTTCTTCCGTCGATGAAGAGAATACAGGAATCCTATGGCCGTTGTCAACTGTTGCGGCTGGCGATACCTGCGCCAGAACGTCCCGCACGGCTGGCTCAATGCGATCGAAAAGCGGCTTGGGATAGACGCCTATCCAGACTATGAGCAGGATCAACGGGACCATGATGAGCTTCTCGCGAATTGTCATATCGCTCAGATTGGCATTTTCTTGCTTTGTAACCTTGCCGAATATCACTCGCTGGTACATCCAGAGCATGTAGCATGCAGACAGAATAACTCCGCTGGCAGCAATCGCTGCGTATGTAACGCTGTGTTTGAACACCCCAACGAGAATCAGGAACTCACCGACAAATCCGTTTGTCAGAGGCAACCCGATCGATGAGAGCATTACGATCATAAAAACCGTTGAATACACCGGCATTGCCCGCGCAAGTCCCCCGAAATCTGCGATCAAGCGAGTGTGGCGACGTTCATATATCATGCCGACCAGCAGGAAGAGCGCGCCGGTTGATATACCGTGATTGACCATTTGCAACACAGCGCCTTCAAGCCCTTGCAGATTAAGTACAAACAAACCAAGCATGATGAACCCCATGTGGGACACCGACGAAAACGCGACCAGTGATTTCACATCCTTCTGCACCATCGCTACCAGTGCACCATATATTATCGCAATCAGTGACAGGGCACAGATATACGGCAGATAGGCCGCCGTCGCCTCTGGGAACATCGGCAGGCAGATGCGAATAAAACCATATGTTCCCATCTTAAGCAACACACCAGCCAGAATTACCGATCCGGCCGTTGGAGCCTGAACATGGGCATCCGGCAGCCAGGTATGAAATGGCCACAGCGGCACCTTGATTGCAAAGGCCAGGGCAAATGCGCCGAATAACCATAGCTGTGCCTGATAAGTCAGCGGCAGTTCGATTAGCTTGAGCATATCGAACGAGTATTCCCCTGAAAACTGCTGGTACTGAAACAAGAGATAAAGTATGGCCACAAGCATAAGCAGTGACCCGAACATCGTAAACAGCACAAACTTGATGGCCGCATACACGCGCCTCGGCCCGCCCCAAATGCCGATAATGAAATACATGGGAACAAGCATGACTTCCCAGAAAACGTAAAACAAGAACAGGTCAAGCGAGCAGAACACGCCGATCATACCGGTTGACAACACCAGCATCGACATGAAATACCCTTTTACACCCGTGCGGATCGACTGCCACGAGGCCAGAATCGACAGAACGGTAAGAACTGTTGACAGAACAATCAATAAGAGCGAGATTCCGTCGATACCCATGTGATAATGAATACCAAAGCTCATGATCCAGGGAATGTTGACATCCATCTGCATACCGCTGGCCATAGGATCGAACATGGCGTAGAGCATGAACGAAAGAAGCATAGTGACGAAGGCCACGATGAGACTTATTGACTTGATTGAATCATGACGGTCGCTCGGAACCAAAACCAACAACAACGCCCCGGCTGCCGGCAAGAATGTGATAAGCGTCAGAATCTGGCTTTCCATTATCTTCCCACCACAAACCAAGCTATCAATAACAACACGCCGCCCACGAATACTGTCGCATATGTCCTCACCTTGCCGCTTTGACCATACCTGACGACCTCCGACAGGTCATTGTATAAAACAGACAAACCATTCACCAGGCCGTCGATCAAAATCACGTCGACAAACTTCCATAAGAACAACGATCCGTAAACAACCGGCCGCACGACTACAGCCCCATAGATTTCGTCGACGTAGTATTTGTTGAGCAATAGAACATGTATGCCGTTGAGTTTTTTTCGCAACCGCGTAGCTGACTCCGGCCGCTTATTGTAAAATCGGTAGGCAACATAGATTGCCAGGGCTACAAGAACAACTGTGGCTATCATTAGAGTCCACTCCATGCCGGCGTTGCCCGAAGTCGACGCAAGCGCATGTGCTTCTGTAGCAAAGGAAGGGTGGCTAAGCACGGGCTCGAGCCAGCGCTCGAAGTAATTGTTTCCACCGAATATGTGCGGGATGCCGATCCATCCACCGACCACCGAGAGCACAGCCAGAGCGGCAAGAGGTACTGTCATAGCCCTGGGTGACTCATGAATGCGTGACCGAGTATCCGCATCCATTCTTTCCTTGCCGTGAAAGGTCATGTACACGAGGCGGAACATATAGAAGGCCGTTAACCCGGCAGTTACAAACCCGAGCAGCCATAACAGGACATGACCATTCGGCGGCGAAAACGATTTCCACAGAATCTCATCCTTTGAGAAGAAGCCCGACATCCCGGGTATTCCGGAAATAGCTAGCGTCGCGATGAGAAAGGTCCAGTACGTAACCGGCAGGTACTTTTTCAAACCGCCCATCTTCCGCATGTCTTGCATGCCTGACATAGCGTGGATCACAGATCCCGAACCGAGAAAGAGCAGCGCCTTAAAGAAAGCGTGTGTCATCAGGTGGAACAAACCGGCACTGAACGAGGTCACGCCGCAGGCAAGAAACATGTAACCAAGCTGACTGACCGTCGAGTACGCCAGCACGCGCTTAATGTCATTTTGGGCAAGCCCGATAGTTGCCGCAAACAGCGCTGTCACCGCTCCGACGACAGCAACCACCGTAAGGGCGGTTGGCGCCATTAGAAACAACACGTTAGTTCGCGCGATCATATAAACGCCTGCCGTCACCATTGTGGCCGCATGGATCAGCGCCGAGACCGGCGTCGGGCCTTCCATCGCATCGGGAAGCCAGACATACAAAGGTATCTGCGCCGATTTTCCGGCCGCGCCTACGAACAGAAGCAGGCAGGCAGCCGTGATCAGTCCGCCGCCGTAAGAGAATGCCGTTGGTGCTGCCTCTATCACAGTTGCAAACTGCAATGATCCGACCTGCCAGAATATGATGAACATACCGAGGAGGAATCCGAAATCACCGATCCGATTGACAATGAAGGCCTTCTTGCCGGCATCGGTTGCCGACTTACGTTCGTACCAGAAGCCGATCAACAGGTAGGAGCACAGCCCCACGCCCTCCCATCCCACGAACATGAACGGAAAGCTGTCTGCCAGCACCAGTACCAGCATTGAAAACGTGAAGAGATTCAGATAAGTGAAATACCGTCCCAGGTCTTTCTCGTGCGACATATACCCAATCGAATAGATATGGATGAGAAATCCGACACCGGTGACAACAAGTATCATTACAGCCGACAACGGATCGAGCAAAAGAGCAAAATCGACATGAAGTTGGCCCGATGTTATCCACGTAAACAGCGATTGGTGGACAACCCGCATATCGGGAGCCATACCGACCAGATCGAACATCAGCATAATCGAAACCACGAACGAAAGCCCAACCGAGGCACAGGCAACAGTCGAGATCAGCGGTCGCGGCAAACGACCAATAAGCAGGCCGTTGATCAGGAAACCTGCCAACGGCAAGGCCGGCACCAGATAAAGGTATTGCTCCACTCTACTTTACACCCTATCGTTTCAACATACTGAATCGGTCGATGTTTATTGTCTCTCGATTCCGGTAAATAGTTATCACCATTGCCAGTCCGATGGCCGCCTCGGCAGCAGCCACTGTCAGGACAAGGAATACAAAGGCGTGCCCGTCCGTAACATTCAATGCTTTCGAAAATGCGATCAGCACTAAATTGGCAGCGTTCAACATCAATTCAACCGACATGAACAGGACGATGATATTGCGTGATATCATCACACCGATTGTCCCGATTGCAAAAATAACTGCCGCCACTACCAGGTATGCTGACACTGTAACAATCATCAGCGCGACTCCTCGTTTGTCCCGTCATCGATTCGGTCGACCGGTCCGATCGAATCGAGGTGAGGCGCCTGGTCATTCCTTCTCCGCTGGGCGATGACAACGGCACCGACTATCGCCGACAACAGAAGAATTGATGTCAGCTCAAAGGGATACAAGTATCGAGTAAACAAGAGCTCAGCCACCATCTCGACAGTGCCAAACGAAACAGCGGGCGCATTGACAATGCCTCCAGCCGTCGCCGCCGTATTCAGGCTGCTATTGACCACAAAAATCAACTCTAACAGAAAAAGTCCGCCCGCCGTAAACCTTGTCATGCGACTCACAACAGAATCCTTCCGACCCAGGTCTTCCCCTCCTCTCAAATTGAGGAGCATAATGACAAATAGAAAGAGCACCAGAATTGCGCCTGCGTACACTATAATCAGCACCGCCCCGAGGAAAAGGGCACCAAGTTGGATGAAGAGCACTGCCTGGGCAACAAGTGACACTATCATGTACAAGACCGACGCGACCGGATTACGCTGAGCAATCATCATTGTCCCGCCGAAGACGGCCACAACAGAGGATATCAGGAATATAATTGTATCAAGAGTCATGATACTCTGTCCGCCATACCGTAAACGCGACGCACGCGCCGAATGATTTGCTTGAACGGATTCTCCTTGCGTGGATGCTTCACAAGCAACTTTTCCTTGTCGATGATAAACACATCCCTCGTAGAGTCGCTGAATTCATACTCACGGCCCAGAAAAATCGCCTCCTCGGGACAGGCCTCCTCGCAATAGCCGCAATAGATGCAACGCAGCAAATTTATCTCATACATTTTGGCGCGACGTTCACCGGCTTCGCCTTCCTCCGGCTCCATGTATATGGCATCGGCCGGACAGGCGGCGGCACACAAGCCACAACACACACACCGCTCCGAGCCATCGTCATAGCGCTCCAGGTAATGCAACCCGCGATACCGCGGAGACATCGGTTTCTTCTTGCGCGGGTAGTCGAGAGTAACCGGCTTCCTAAAAAGATGCTTGAATGTGACGGCAAGACCCTGAGGTATCTTTATCACGACATTTCTGACTGCCAGTAGCAATTCGTTCATACGATCCGCATCCACCCTATAGCATCACAAACGCCGCTGTGACCATGATATTGAGCAAGGCCAACGGCAGGAGAACTTTCCATCCAAATGACATCAACTGGTCATATCTCAGGCGCGGCAGCGTAGCCCGCAGCCAGATATAGAAATACATGAACATGAATACTTTCAAAACAAACCAGACAATTGAAAGCAGCGGCATCGAGTCGACAAATGGTCCCTGCCAGCCACCGAAGAACAACGTCGCACCCACCGCCGATACAGCGAGCATGTTCGCATATTCACTGATGAAGAACATTGAAAACCGCATCGAAGAATACTCAGTGTGATACCCGGCGACCAATTCACTTTCGGCCTCCGGCAAATCAAATGGCGCCCGATTCGTCTCGGCTATAGCGCAAGTCAGGTACAGCAAAAACCCGAGCGGCTGCTTCCAGATCAACCAGTCTCCCACCGAGGCCTGCTGTTCAACAAGCTCTCTGAGCGAGAGAGTGTTTGCTACAAGGATTACACCGATAATCGAAAGCCCGTACCCGATCTCATAGGATATCATCTGTGCCGAGGAGCGCAACCCGCCCATCAGGGAATACTTGGACCCCGAAGACCAGCCTGCCAGAACAATGCCGTAAATGCCCAGCGAAGTCACGGCGAACACGAACAGAACACCTATATTCAGGTCCGACAGCACCATCTGGACTTCTCGCCCGAACAGCGCCGTATCATGCCCAAACGGCACAACCGCAAATGTGAGCAAGGCGGGAACAAAGGCCACTATCGGAGCCAGAGCAAAGGTCACTCGCTCGGCCCGATCAGGAACAACATCCTCTTTGAAGATCAGCTTCAAGCCATCGGCAAGCGGTTGAAGTAGACCGTATGGCCCGGCATACAGCGGCCCCACGCGGTGCTGCATGAATGCAAGTACCTTGCGTTCAAGGTACGTAGAATAGGCGCATCCGGTCAGCACCGCAACAACCACCACTACCACTTTTATGATCGAACCAACAACTACTTCGAGCATAATGCTATTCATCCACCCTGGAAATTCGTACTCTGTCCAATCGCTGTTTTCGCATCAATAATGACGTCACAGCTGTAGTCGAAAAATTGCGTGGGACAATTACGACATTACGACGCAAATGACTCGATATCCTAACCGGCACAATGACCTTTCCGACCCGTGACTCTATCCGCACTGAATCACCATCCGCAAGGCGATATTGCTTTGCCAGATCGGGCGACATCTCCACAAAAGCCCCACCCGCAAAGTTTGAAAGCGATGGCGAATGTTGGGTCAGGTGTCCGCAGTGGTGCGGATCGTCCCCAATAAACAGAACAATCGGATAATCATCATCCGGGTCAGGCGATGATGCCCGCACCTCCAAAAATTCACCGATTGGTCCTGCCGAACGCTCGGCCGAAAGGAGCTGGTCAATCTCACTGTCTTGTTGTTCGACCGATTCGAAGAGTGTTGCACCCATCTGTTGCGCAACCGTGCTCATTATATCCGACCCTGTCTTCGCTTGCCCGATTGGCCGCACAATCTGCTGCGCGGTCTGTACTCTCCCCTCGAGATTGACATAGTCGCCCGAATACTCAGCCCAACTGGCCAGCGGAAGAACAACATCGGCAAGTGCTGTGGTTTCTGTCTCAAACAGATCGCATGCTACAAGAAAATCGATCTTTTCCAATCCCTCGCGAACGAATTCGCGGTCAGGGTAAAGCATCATTGGGTTAGCCCCCATTATCAGGAACCCGTCAATTTCCTCTTTCTTGATCTGCGCCATCATATCGTCGGTATTGTGAGGTGCACATTCTGGGAACTGACCTAGGATCTCACCCATTCGAGCTTTCACTGCGTTGGAAGGGCAAGGCTCGACACCAAGAAGCGCGGCACCGCGCGAGTTGGCATACTTTGCCAAAGCTGCCATCTGACCCTTAGCCGAAATCCCAAGAAGCCTGTCCAGATTGGCAAGGGCGCAGGCGATCGAATCTCGTGCTATTGAACGAGCAGCGATCTGCCCAATTATTATCGTTATTTTGCTAGAGGAACTAATAGACTGTGCAACCCGGGTCAGATCGTCAGGGGAAACCGAGGACATGGAAGCCGACTTCGAGAGCGTCGATGGTGATATCTTCGCTATCAGATCACTCGCAGACTCTGCAACAACCATGTTATTCTCTATAGCAGCAAGACAAAGGCCATTTAACACCGCTTCCTCTGTACCCGGTGCATAAACTAATTCCTGTGATGCAACGTCAGCCGCCTTGGTCGCGTACGGATTGATCACTATCACCCGTGCATTGTTGAATTGTACGGCCTTCCGAATGCGCAAATACTCGTTGCGGTACTCGCGTAGCAGATCGGAACCGAACACCACAATCAGCTCGCTGTCGTCAATATCACTGATACTAAACGGGCGCGCACACAGTGCCGAAAAAGAACTCGAACCGGATGATGGCAGCATCCGGTAGTCACTTCGGAAATCTACATTGTTGCACTTGAGAACTTCGCGGAAGAACTTGGAAAAACCATATAACGACGCATTATCGAGGTGCGGAGCTACCAATCCGCCAATGCAGACACTTCCCTTCTTCTCTTTGATTTCACCGAAGCGCTTCCCCACAAGGGACAGAGCCTCTTCCCAACTGGCCTCGACCTGCTTGCCGTCCTTCTTGATCAGCGGGTACTTCAAGCGAGCATCGGCATTAACGATCTGGTAGCCGTAGCGCGTGACATCTGCCAACCAGCCGTCATCGATCTGGTCGTTCATGCGAGAGGTCATACGGTAAATGCGGTTCTTGTGGCTTTCTTTGTAGGCAGTGATATTTGTGCCGCTACTGGTGAAATTACAGATCGAAGGTGCGGTCTGTGTGAGCCACACTCGGATTTGATATCGCCAGTCGCTGTTGGTAAGAGCGCCGACAGGGCAGATCTCCACCAGGTTACCCGAATAAGGGTTATCGACCTGCTGACCGGGTGCTGCATTAATTTCGGTGATATTCCCGCGTTCGTATGCTCCCAGATCATATTCTCCAAACGCCTCGGTATTTGCCCGCACGCATTTGTAGCACAGTATGCAGCGGTTTCGGTTGAGTATAATCTCTGGGCCGATCCGCACGTCGTCAAAGAGTGATGTCGATCCCTCGTCGGAAAAGCGGAGCTTCTGAAAATCGAATCGGCTGTCGTCATAGCCGTGCGCAAATGTCATGTTCTGCAGATCGCATTCCCCACCTTTGTCACAGGTTGGGCAGTCGAGTGGGTGGTTGAGCAGGATAAACTCGAGGACGGCTTTGCGACCTTGCTTGACCACGTCCGAATCAGTGCTCACTACCATACCATCCATCGCTTCGAGAGAACACGACACCTGTAACTTGGCCATCTTTTCAATTTCAACATAACAGATGCGACAGGCACCGACCGGTTTGAGCTTGGGATGGTTACAGAAAGTGGGGATAGTGATTCCCAGATCCCTCGCTGCCTGTAGCACGGTCGTACCTTTAGGCACAGTTGTGGACTGGCCGTCAATGCTCAGAGTTACAGTTGGTATCCCTGTAGTCGCCGCCGAGTCTGTCTTTGTTGCTTCAGCCATTTGCCTCTGAGTCACCTAAACTCAAATTGTGTCTCTACCTGGCACTTACCGTGATCGATGTGATATTGCCACTCTTCGGGCCAACGCTTGATTGCCGACTGAATTGGCATCACCGCCGCATCACCAAGCGGACAGATCGTCCTGCCCAGAATATTGCCGCAAACTTCGGTGATCTTTTCAATATCTCCGGGCTTCCCCTGTCCACCTTCGATACGATTGATCATCTTCTCCAGCCAGCCTGTCCCTTCGCGACAGGGTGTACACTTACCGCACGATTCATGGCGAAAGAAATGGATCAACTTCTTTATCACCCATACTATGCAGGTATTCTCGTTGAAGACAATCACAGCTCCCGAACCGAGCATCGACCCCGCCGCAGCCAGCGATTCGTAGTCAAGATTGATATCGATCATGTCGGGAGTCAAGAACGGAGTGGACGCCCCACCGGGAATCACTCCCTTTAGCTTGTTATCGCCCAGAATGCCGTTGCCATATTCAGGATCATAGATGAGCTTCTTCAACGAAAACCCAAGTTCCACCTCATAGTTTCCGGGCCGTTTCACATGCCCCGAAAGCGAAAAGAGTTTGGAACCTGTTGATTTTTCTGTACCAAGTGTCCGATACCAGTCAGCCCCACGATTGATAATATGCGGAACAGCCGCAAGTGATTCGACATTGTTGACGATAGTCGGACAGGCATACAAGCCCTCAATAGCCGGAAAGGGTGGTCGCATTCGTGACTGTCCGCGCTCACCCTCCAGCGAGTTCAACAGGGCAGTCTCTTCTCCGCAAATGTAAGCCCCACCGCCCGTGTGGACTATCATTTCCAGATCAAAGCCGCTTCCGTGAATGTTCTTTCCAAGGTGTCCACCCTGATATGCCTCCTCGCGAGCCGCCTCCATGCGATCGATACAGTGACCAAACTCGCCGCGAATGTATATGAACATCACCTTGCAACCAATAGCATAGGCTCCAATGGCCATTCCCTCTATGATAGCATGCGGATCGCGCTCCATCAGTACCCGATCTTTGCAAGTACCCGGTTCCGATTCATCAGCGTTGCAACAAAGGTATCGTGGTTTAGGTGAAGCCTTGGGGATGAATCCCCACTTCATGCCGGTGGGAAAACCTGCTCCGCCGCGTCCACGCAGTCCTGATTTCTTGACCTCTTCAATCACCTGATCCGGTGCCATAGAGCCAAGAACCTTCTTCCAAGCCCCATAGCCTCCCCGCGCTTCAAAAGTGGAAAGCTTATGTTGTTCAGGGTTGTCCACATGCTGAAACAAGTGCAGTTTATCGTCTCTGGCCACTTGGGCAGCATTGGTTCTGACCGGCGAGTAAAACACTATGCGCTATCCCTGCCCCTGAGATCGTCGAGAATTAAATCGACTCTCTCCCGCGTGAGGTTTTCATAGTAGTCCTGATTGATTTGCATCATCGGCGCAGTAGCACACGATCCCAAACATTCGACAGTAATCAACGTGAACAGATTGTCTTTCGTCGACTCACCTTTCTTGATTCCCAACTTCTCTTCGAGATAGGCCACCAGCGAATCAGCACCCAAAAGCGCGCACGAGATATTGTGACAGACTTGTATCAAGTACTTCCCGACCGGCTGCTTGGGAAACATCGTGTAAAACGACGCCGCCCCCGCGATTTCGACTACAGGAATGTCTATCGCCTCAGATATCTCCTGATAGATTTGGTCATCTAAGTGCCCAACTTGCCTATACGCGATAGTTAGAGCGGGAAGAACAGCAGACTTGCGCCTCGGATACTGCCGCGCCTTCTCCTGCATACTGCGAATTGATTCTTCGGTGAGGATCATCGATCCACCTCCCCAAGTACAATATCGATCGATCCTATGGCACACACCACATCTGAAAAGAGGCGTCCCTCGCACAGCGTGGGAAGTGCGGCCAGATTGATAAACGAAGGCGGCCTCACTCGGACCCGGTGCGGCTTGTTGCTACCGTCGGATGAGATGTAAAAGCCCAGTTCACCCTTGGGAGACTCAATTGCCTGATAAACGGCCCCCAGCGGCGGTGAGAATCCTTCAGTAATGATCTTGAAGTGAAATATCATCGATTCCATCTTATACATGATATCTTCTTTCGGTGGCAAAACTACTCCCGGCACGTGCGCTCGGTACGGTCCTTCCGGCATTCCGTCCACTGCCTGCTGACAAATCTTGAGTGACTCGCGAATTTCCTTCAACCGCAGCAGGTACCTGTCGTAGGCGTCGCCATGCGTCCCAACTGCTATCTCAAAATCAAAGTTTTCATAGCCACTGTACGGATTTGCTTTACGAAGGTCATGCTTGACGCCGCTGCCCCGCAGCATCGGCCCGGTGAGCGACAAGTTTATCGCATCCTCCGCCGAAATCACTGCTACTCCGCGCGTACGACTTCTGAATATCTCATTCTTGGTCAGCAGCCGCTCATAGTCTTCAAGCTGCTCGCCGATTGTCTTCACCATGTTGCGAACTTTTTTGTCAAAGTCGGGCGGCAGTTCGTGGGCCAAACCACCAATACGGATATACGAACTCATCATCCGCTGGCCGGAGCACGCCTCGTATATGTCGATGATTAGTTCCCGCTCGCGAAACGTGTAGAGCAGCATAGACATAGCGCCCAGGTCAAGAGCGTGTGTGCCCAGCCAAACCAGATGAGAATTGATACGTGTCAACTCGGCCAGACAGACCCGCGCCCATTTGACTTTGTCCGGCACCTCTATATTCATCAGCTTTTCAACCGCAAGAGAATAGCCGAGGTTATTGGACATGGGAGCCAGATAGTCCATGCGATCGGTACAGGGGAGCGCTTTGTAGTATAATTTCGACTCCATCGTCTTTTCGATCCCGGTGTGCAGATATCCCACCTCCGGCGTAGCCGACACTACCTGCTCGCCGTCAAGCTCGACCACAACACGAAGCACCCCATGGGTCGAGGGATGCTGTGGGCCCATGTTAAGTGTGACAGTCTTGCTCTCGGTGGTCACCGAATCACCTCGGGCGGGTCGTTCTTATTCCATGAAAAACGCGGCTGTTCATATGTAAGGGGGAAGTCCCGCCGCAGCGGATGCCCCTCCAACTCGTCAGGCGTCAAAATCTTCGTTAGGTTGGGATGTCCTTCAAAGACTATACCCATCATGTCCCATACTTCGCGCTCCATCCAGTTGGCACCCGCCCAAATATGGCTGACGCTGGCAATACGTGGGTTGTCGCCGCTCAGTCGGACCTTAAGGAAAAACCGATATGCATTTGACAGCGAATACAGATTATGGACCACCTCGAAGCGACCATTCTTTTCCTCTTCGTGGCCATGCCAGTCAAGCGAAGTTATGTCAGCCAGTAGTTTTACATCGAGTTCCGGATCATCAAGCAGCGCCTGACAGATCGAGACCAATTGCTCAGGCTGAATATAGAACGACTGCTGTGAACGGAAGTTGTCCTCGCGGATAACTGCCTCGCCAAATTCGTCGTTCATGAACTTTCTTATTTTATCTTCCATTATCAGGTATATCCTGTGTCAAATTAACTACCGAAGCATTCACCCGCTTGTTCCGTTTTTCACAATCGACCTATCAGATTGATGACCGCCGGAAAAGACTCATCCGGCTAGCCTGTCCTGCGCCCCCACTCCTCGCGGGAATCCTGCACGGACTGCTTACTTACTTTTTCGTGAAGCTTCATTATTCCGTCGATGAGTTGCTCAGGCCTCGGAGGACATCCCGGCACGTAAATGTCCACCGGAATAATGCGATCGACCCCCTGCAAGATGGCGTAGTTATTGAATACTCCGCCACAGGAAGCGCATGCCCCCATTGAAATCACCCACTTCGGGTTCGGCATTTGCTCGTACAGTGTCTTGACCACTGGCGCCATCTTCATCGAGACACGACCTGCAACAATCATGAGATCTGCCTGCCTCGGCGACGGCCGCATCACTTCCATGCCGTATCGCGACAGGTCGAAATGCGATGCAAAGGTCGAGATCATCTCGATTGCACAACAGGCAAGACCAAATCCGAGCGGCCACATAGACCGCTTACGGGCCCACCCAACCATCTTATCAAGCGTAGTCAGGATTATCGAATCGGGTATCTTGTCTTCTAATCCCACTTTAGTGCCCCGCTACCAAGTACGTAAAAATATCCAACAAGCAGAATCACAACAAATACGAGCATTTCGATGAATCCAAACAACCCCAGGCTTCGGGAGATCACTGCCCAGGGATAGAGAAAGATCACTTCGACATCGAATACTACGAATAAGATAGCAACCATGTAGAACTTAACTGGAATCGGGTCCCCGGTGCTTCCAACCGACGGGACGCCGCACTCGTAAGGATCCCCCTTGCGGCCTCCGCGCGTACGACGACCGATCCAAACGGACAGAAGACTCATTATCGTGGCCAGAATTGTAGCCAATCCAACCAAAACCAGAATTGGGAAAAAAACCTCAAACATGCTCTATCCGATCCTCAATCCACCAACTAATCGTTGCAGACTATTGATTGTACGTATCGTTGTCAAGCAGTATTGGTTCTAAAAGGTACCCATTTTGACGCCCGATTGGCCTGCTCCCAGACAATCGTCTCTCGATGCACTTCCTTGCATCGCAGCCACTTAATGGCCTTCGACTCGTCGCTAGTTGAAAGGCCTGCTTGATACTTCTGTCACAAATTGGCTACTCGCCCTCAATGACCACCGAGGCCCTGTCGAAAAAGCCGGCGGAGGTCGGCAGTTGGCGAAAAATTACCCGGTCAAACGGCCCGTAAGCAGTGGAATAACCGTACGCCTTCATCTGACCGTCCGTGAAGTTAAGCTCAAGCCAGCCGCCTCCCGCAACACAATGACATCGGTCGAGTATCTCCACTTGGTCCGGCTTCCGTAACCAGTGCGACGCTATACCTTCTACATCGCAGTACTTTTCCACGAGATTTGCATGGTATGGGTAGGTATCAACGAGGCCGACCACCATAATGTTGACAGCCTCGGCCCTCATAAGGACAAACTTGCAGCGAATCCTGCCATCACGGGCCTGAGGAGGAATCGTACGCTGAGTGAATGCGCTTGTAACTTCGTCGGGGAGCAGATTCATCACTCTCCCACGCAATGTAGAACCACTCATCTCAACATGCCACCCTGATATGATTGGTGAACACCCATCCCCTCTTACCTTTCCATGCCTCCAAGCGGTAGATACCTGCTTCCGGAATCCGGTATTGAAGACTACTGGTTGTTACTTCAAGAGCCTTTTGGCCGTTATGGATGATCCGTATATCAGCGGGCGACGGAAGCCTGGCATGGAGGATAGCGTCCTTGGCGGAAGTGAGTCTTCCTCCACAGCAGACTTTTTCCGTGGCGTTCTGTGCGTAGTATTCGAATCCGTCGGCTGCGCCCCACCGCATGTTGGAAGAATACAGCCTGCAGTCCCTGATGGCGCTGTATAATTGATCTTTTGCCGTCTGGAAGTCCGTCGACATCGGTTCCGGCAAAAGGACATGTGTACGCAGGCAGCGAAAGTGCACCTTGTATGGAAATATCTCAATTGTAAACGGCCCAACCGGAATAGGGAAGGCGTGGGCATCCACTCCGGCAAGGCCGACACACTTGCGTACCATGTTCAACTCGTCCCACTTGCGAAGAATTCGCTCGGTCGGGCCGACCATCGACTTGCGCGGCGACAACGACATGGCCAGCTTGTTGTACTTGGTCAGCTTTTCCATCCATTCCGACATCTGGTTCCACAACTCGATGCCAGTGAATCCCTCGACCGACCAATCATGCCAGGGATATGGTGGATACTCCTTCAGCCGATCACGTATTTCGTCCGGATGCGCCATTATTCCTATGCTGTTGTCGTCAGCCCCGGCAGCCACGTATTCTTTGGCCGTCATCGTTTCGGGATATACTTTCGGTGTCTCGAACAGCAAATAGTGATGGTGGTCGTCCATATCGTTGTGTTCGTACCCCACGACAACCAGGGTGTCACCGTAGAACCCTTCTTTCCCCGCTTCACGGTTGGAAAGAGTCATATGGTCGGTGAACATCATAAAGTCCAGCCCAACATCACGGCCGATCGCGGCAACCTCTTCGATCGTTTTTGTACCGTCAGACTCAGTCGTGTGCATATGGAAAGCCCCTGAGTAGCAATACCAGTCTCCGACCTTTTTACTCATCATTATTCCTGCTCGTGTGCGGAACCTTACGAAATATGTACAGACCGATCATCATCATTAACACCAGCGATAGTATCGCCACTTTATACGGCAATTTCTCGGCATCGCGCTCGCTAAGATTGAAAAGTTCTACGACCATCCGCCCTGCAATGCCGTCCGCATGAAACAAGATAACCGTAATGGTCCAGACCAGTGGCCCAACTACTGCGGCAGCGCGACCGGACAACGAGAACAAACCGAAAAAACGGCCAAGTTCATCGCGAGGGACCAGTTCACCCAGCATGGGACGCGAGGTTGTCCACAGCCCCCCCAGCAGGATACCGACCACTGACCCAAGAACCCACACTGTCGCCATATTGTCGGTAACAACAAACATGAGGAGTGCAAGTGCCCATCCCCAGACAATAACGGTTAAAAGATTCTTCAGCGACCAGACCTGAGCAATCTTGCCAATAACAAACGAACCAGCCACCGCGCTGACGGTGGAAACAATTAGAAAGAGCGTAGTCTGCCCGTCCCCCATCCCGATTACCAGCGAACAATAGAGACCGATATTTATTATCACAGTGGTAACTGCGTCTTCAAAAAAATAGTCGGCAATCAGAAATCGCAGCACGCCGGGGTACTTCTTCGTCTGTCGAACACCTTCCCACACATCCTTGTACGCAGCCGCCAGTCCGGCCCCGGCCTTTGATACAACAGGTCGTTCCTTCACCCACAGAAACAAAGGGATCGAAAACAACAGAAACAGGAAAGCCGTAGGCAAAAACGACCCCGCCTTTCCGGCGCCATCCAAAAACGGAATATCCAACGAAAACACAGAGCCCGAAACGAACGGCATCACCACTACCATCCCCACCACCGAACCAACATAACCTAAAGCCACACCAAAGCCCGACACTAGGCGCGCTCGCTTGCCCTCGGCAACAGAATATAACAACGCATTGTAGAACGGCATTCCAGCCTCGTAAGCAATGTTGGCTACGACAAACAAAATGATCAGCGGCAATAGCAAACCGAGCGGTACCAACGCCATCAACCCTGTGGCAAAACAACAAGTGAGAGTGAACAGCAAGACAAATAGCTTTTTCTTCGCCGATTTATCCGACAACGCCCCCAGCGCAGGCAAGAGCACAGCGGCCAGGACCATTGAGATAGCATATGGAACGTCGAAGTAGCTGTCCGGCTTGCCCATGTCTTCAACAATATATCGCTTCAGATAGAGCGATATGATGTTCATGGAGAAGATCGTGTTTGCGAAATCATACAGCGACCAACTGACTATGTTACGCCGCCACACAGATGACCCCTCCGCCGACACCTACAGCCTCAAGTCGCTACTGATACGCATCATTCCATCGCGCACCAGCATCAGAAACTGTTTCAATTCCAGCCCCAACTGTGAGCAGGCCGCAATGTTCTCTCTGGTCGCGCCGGCTGCAAAACGCTTTTCGTCAAATCGACGAAGCATAAAGCCGGAATCAATTGCGGCTAATTTCTTATCAGGATGCATCAGCGCACAGGCGACAATGAATCCGGTCGTCGGATCCACCGAATACAGCGCCCAGTCGAATGCTGACCGGCAGGGGACATGACCCGGATGGGCACGGATGGCATACAACATCTCGGCCGGAAGGTTGTACTTTGAGAGCCATTCTTCGGTCACATAAGTATGTCGCGCTTCATCTGTCTTGGTCTCGTGATAGTCAAGATCATGCAACAGGCCAGTGAGTCCCCAGTATTCGACATCTTCCGACAGATGTTCAGCGAGTCGGCGCATTCCTGCCTCGACCGCAAGAATATGTTTTAAGAGATTATTCTCGCCGATCTTTTGTACGACCAGATCGTACGCGTCCTGCCTTGAAATACCAAGTGAGGCCATTACTCAAATAAAACAACTGCCAGCACCAGAGTCAAGAGAACCTGTTTCACCTGCCGCAGGCCAGATCGCATACAATTCAACACCCGGACCGCATGCACGTTTACCGGATTTGTGGGCGGCAGACCTCCCGGTCTGCCCCTCGACATCGGAAACTATTGACGGAACTCCGGTAGGATTGCCCTATTACCGTCATTGCCGCGCACGCGGCAATCCATCAGACGAATATCATGCGACCGGTTCGCAACGCTGAAAACTCACGTTCTTCAACAGCGCCCCTGCACCAATACCACTAATCCATAAAATCCCACGTGAATCCATAGTACGAAAACTGCCCGGGAAAACTCAATCGTTCGCGCGACTGGTAGACAGTGTTCAATACATTCTGGAAAACGTAATGGAAGCGGAAATCTTTCATACGAAACGACAGCTTGACATTCGCCACAACAGTCTCGCCCAATCCGTCCTGCTGATAACCATGATATGGACCGTTGTACACGATCTCGCCATATGCAAACAGATCAGTGATCTTCTGTCGCCAATAATAGTGTAGCTCGGCGCCGCCGAATAACTGATAATCAGGTAAGTATGCTCTGTCGTCGATAGCTGCGAGGTCCACACTGCGAGATGCTCCCCCCCCGTGAAACCTGAAGAAATCGGAAAAGGCCAGATCTACCATCCCGGTAACATTGAAGAAATCGATATCAGTGTTGATCGGCGAAAAACTGCTCGAGGGTTGCAGCAGAATCGAATCCTCGGTGCGATTCCACTCGATACCATCCGTGATTTTCCCAGCAGTGACCGATCCTGTCAACAACATTGTCTGGCCGCCATAGGAAACCGTAAGATTTCCCACCAATTGTTTTTCTGCAATCAGGCTGTCGTTGCCACGTTCCTCATAGTCATTAACCTGAGCAAACAGCTTCGCCTGATGCGGCGCCAGGTGAAGCTCGTGCATGCTGGGCGCACGTTCATAGTATCCAGCCGATGCCGTCAGTTCAAGACGTCCTGAATAGTATGCCAGCAGCAACGCACCGGCAGGCAGAAAATCAAATGATTCGACAAAATTTCCTCCGCCGACAAAAGCGTATCGCACCGTTTTGCCGGGATGGGCAAGGCTGAAAGACAAATCGCCCGACCCGCGATGGAAACTCTCTGAGCCATCTTCATAATTCTCATCGTCACCGCCGCCCGCAACTCTCAGGACACTACTTCCTAATGTCAATTCAGTCTCGAGATAGCCTCCATGCAAAGTGCGTCCGAATCGTCCCTTGTACATCTTGAGACCGCTGTTGTCAAAGCCGTCGAGATTCGAACCCTGCCGCTTGTGACGATAGCCAAACTCAAAGCGACGCGTGCCGCCAGCATTCTGAACCTCAACTCCACCGCGAACCGAACGGTCAAAGCGATGTCTCGCAAAGGATGGTCCGCCTGCATCCGGTGCGATGGCCAGCGGGCCGCGACGATCATATAACCTCCACTCCCCCTTTACAGACACCGGCAAGCTGACTGGAAGGTAGACGTCCCCCACATAGTGGAAAGCATCGTCCTCTCGACCAAAGGCAACTCCGTCGGCGTTGCGATAACCGACCGACAAATCCAATTCCCGTCCACTGACAAATCGCTTGGAATAACGTCCGCGCACGTAGTTGTATGCAAACGATCCCTTGTCCACAAACAGTCTGCTTTCGGGCCTTGTGCTCCCGGGCCTCTTGCGACGAGTGATCAGGCTTGCCACCGCATTCCCTCCCCCGAAAACCATTCCAGCCGGTCCTGGCAACAGGTAAACATCGTTGTCTATCGTCGTCGGGAAATCGTCCATATTGCTCAGCCCGTCCGGCTCAATCGTGTGGTCAAACGGGCGTAACTGCTGCCCGTTGGCCAAAACATTCAGCCGATCCCCCGACAGCCCAAACGGCTGGACTGTCTTGCGCATGGGAGTGGCTTGGTTCTCGACAATAAAGTATGACGGATCAAAGCGGAAATTGTCGCCGGCGTCATGATAGAACGATCGATCCAATAACCGCCGTTGATTGGATCTATCGGACACGAAATAGGCCAACAGAGTATCGAGATACGAAAGCCGCTCCGGTCGCTTTGGCCTCTCCTGCTGAAGCGCCTCGAACCTGCGCTGGAAAAGCACCTGTGCCCGTTCAGCGTCGCTAAGACTGTCAAGACCCAGCGAATCAGCCAGTAGAGAATCGGCAAGCAGAGAATCCAAAATAGCGCGATCAGCTTCATAAAGCGAATCACTCGCGACCGAATCGACCGCACTCGAATCTGCCACTTCATTTTCCTGCGCCGCGACAGTGGCTGCACATGCAACAACCAGCATCGCGCACTGCAACCATAGGATCATACTGCCAGCCCCTCGCGTCGCATCAACGGCAGAGCAGCTCCGAAAAACACAGGGAAAATAATTATATTACTAATCAGCGAGAGGCCGACAAACGGCAATCCAGCCACAAACCTCGGCCAAAACGGCTGGAAAAGCCAGGCATCGACGCCGTTGACAGGCAGGTAATACAAAACCGTGCATAACAAAGCAGCAACGACCAACATGACCGGACGCAATCGATAACTCAGCGCGTACCAGCCGGCACTGCGAAAGATAGCCCCAACCGCCCCGCTACCTGCTGCTCCGATTACCTGTACAATCATCATCGGTATCGGTGCCGGCCCATACGGATTGAACGTCGTCCACAGCCCCATACCGAGCGCACCCACCGCCACACCTGAGGTCAGACCCCAAAGCAAGCCCGCCAGAAAAGTCACAAAAAAAATACTGTTGACATTCGGCAACCACGCGGTTGCCCATGAAAGAACGTAAATCAATCCCGAAAACAACGCGATCCGCGCCATGAGTCGGGACCGTGAGATCATCATCGCACTAATAGCAGCTTGACCTCGCCCTCGGCCAGCACAGTGCCCTTGCTGCGCTTATCATATAGTCGGGCGATACCAACGTATGCACCCGAGGCAACGCCATTGCCGCTCCGGTTGTTCATGTCCCAATCGATTTCGACCAACACGTCTCGGATACCCGGTAGATAGATGTTCTTCTGCTCGGGCGTTACAACTTCGTCGATAGTCCGCACAAGCTGTCCAGCAACATCAAATACATCTACTGTAAAATACGGCGACTGCAGTATAAAATCACTGAGCGAATCTGTCGGTACCTGAAACTGAAATGTCAGGTTCCCTCCACCCATCTCAGAGACAACAGCCGGATTCGGATATGCCAGCAGCACCGCCGGTGGGATACTGATAGCGCCGGAATCGATGTCAACTTCCAACAGGGCGCTGTCGATTCGATGATCCACCAGCAACCCGAAACCAATCTCCTGCGACAAAAGCGAACCCTGCCGATAATTGAGTCGGGCATTGGAAGCCGGTGTGAAAATATAGGTGATCGAACGATACTGATTGGGATCGGGAACCACCAACCTGAATGCTTGCCCCTGACCCTGCGGCAGGCTCACACGATCAACAACTAGCGAATCAAGTTGATCGGCAAACTGGAAAACAACATCCAGACCCCATGACTGCTTGAACGAGGGGTCCAACCCGACAAAAAACTCGAACGTCGGAGGTACACTATCAGAAACGACTGCCTGCATCTGATCGAACTTGAAATATGATGCCGAATTATGCTCTGGGTTATACTGATTATCCGCCACTGTCAGAACAAACTCATAATCTGAAAACACGCCGATCTTGTCATCTGGAAATTGCGGGTAGTTATGACGTTCCGGAT
>JBHHVC010000027.1:0-20935 GCA_046754125.1 Candidatus Zixiibacteriota bacterium | reverse complement strand
GTTACCTTCTATGCTTCCGACGGCGTTCTTATCGACAGCGAACAGGTAGTTATCACGATCAACGAAGCGGGCAACCAGCTTCCCGTTCTGGCCGTCATCGGCGCCCAATCGACAACCGAGGGCAGCTTGCTTGGTTTCGGTATTTCAGCGACCAACGCCGACGGACCACTTCCCGGGCTTAGCAGTTCGGTCCTTCCGAGCGGTGCGACCTTTACAGATAACGGTGACGGCAGCGGGACCTTCGATTGGACTCCTGATTTCACTCAGGCCGGTGCCTTCGACGTTACCTTCTTTGCCACCGACGATTCTCTGGCTGTCGACAGCGAAGTTGTCACTATTACAGTTGTTGAAGCGGGCAACCAGATACCGGTTCTTGCGGCCATCGGTGGACAGTTTACCACTGAAGGGATTGCTCTGAGTTTTGGTTTAAGCGGCAGCGATCCCGATGGCAGCATTCCCTCTTTCAGCACTTCGACCCTTCCGGTTGGGGCCCTCTTCAGTGACAATGGCGACGGCAGCGCGACGTTCAATTGGACTCCCGGCTTCACCCAGAGCGGCAGTTATTTCGTTATTTTCTATGTCAGCGATGGTTTTGTCAGCGACAGTGAAGTAGTCTCGATCACCGTAAACGAAGCCGGTAACCAGTCGCCAGTTCTGGCCGCGATTGGTTCCCAAAGTACAAGCGAAGGTATCAACTTGGCCTTTTCGATATCGGCCTCAGACCCCGATTCTGTCATCGCTGCTTTGTCGACTTCGCCTCTACCGAGCGGCGCGACCTTTATTGATAACGGCGACGGCAGTGGATCATTTGACTGGACGCCTGCTTTTGTGCAGAGCGGTAGTTACAATATTACATTTTATGCTTCTGACGGCGCTGCCATCGACAGTGAGATCGTTGCTGTAACGGTGGTTGAGGCGGGTAACCAGACGCCGCTGCTTGCATCCATAGGCTCGCAATCGATCACCGAGGGGGCATTGTTGAGCCTGACAGTCTCGGCCATCGATGCCGACAGCACGATTCCCACTTTCAGCACTTCGCCTTTGCCGAGCGGGGCCGTCTTTGTAGACAACGGTGACGGCACTGGATCATTTGACTGGACACCGACCTTCACCCAGGGCGGCGGCTACCTTGTGATATTTTATGCCAACGACGGCTTGGCCAGCGACAGTGAAATCGTTGCCATTACGGTCAACGAGGCTGGTAACCAGGCGCCTGTTCTTGCATCCATCGGTGCCCAGAATGTTGTCGAGGGTCTCACTCTCAATGTTTCGGTTTCGGCCAGCGATGCCGACGGCACTATTCCCTCTTTGACCACCTCGTCGTTGCCGGGTGGGGCCAGCTTCATTGATAACGGTAACGGCAGTGGGTCACTGAGCTGGACGCCCGACTTTATCCAGGCGGGCGGTTACCAGGTGACATTTTACGCCAGTGACGGCGTTCAAATTGACAGCGAGCTGGTTACCATTACGGTTGTCGAGGCTGGCAATCAGACACCGGTTCTTTCTGCCATCGGTGCTCAGACTGTTTTGGAGGGGTCGACCCTTTCCTTTGGGGTCAGTTCATCCGACGCCGACAGTACCAATCCAGTTTTGACTACTTCGACCCTGCCGTCGGGCGCGTTGTTTACAGACAACGGCGACGGCAGTGGCAACTTTAACTGGACGCCCGACTTCGTTCAGGCCGGTACCTACATTGTAACCTTTTATGCGGCCGACGGTGTGGCCAGCGACAGCGAGCAGGTAACCATTACGGTGGGCGAGGCCGGCAACCAGACTCCTGTTCTTTCGGCCATCGGTTCTCAGAATACGACCGAAGGTATTCTCCTGACCTTTGCAGCCAGTGCATCCGATGCCGACGGCACAGTGCCGACTTTGAGCAGTTCGACTCTGCCGGCCCTGGCAGCGTTCACTGATAACGGCGACGGCACGGGCAGCTTTAGCTGGACGCCCGACTTCACCCAGGCCGGTAACTATACGATTACTTTCTATGCTTTTGACGGTGTGGCCAGCGACAGCGAAGTTGTTTCGGTCACGGTCGGTGAGTCCGGTAACCAGTCACCTCTTCTGGCCACTATCGGTTCACAAATTGTAACTGAAAATATCAATCTTGCTTTTGCTGTTACGGCCAGCGATCCCGACGGTTCTATCCCGGCCCTGAGCACGACGACATTACCGGTTGGCGCGACTTTCAGCGACAACGGCGACGGCTCTGGCAACTTCAGCTGGACGCCCGACTTCACCCAGAGCGGCACTTACAACATTACCTTTTATGCCTCTGACGGCGTTCTCTTAGACAGCGAAGTTGTTTCGATAACTGTCCTTGAGAGCGGCAACCAGATACCGATCCTGGCCGCCATCGGTTCCCAGAGTACCGGCGAGGGGACGCTGCTCAGCTTTGGCCTGTCGGCCCTCGATCCCGACAGCACTATCCCCAGCCTGAGCAGTTCGACTCTGCCTTTGGGCGCGAGTTTTGTTGACAACGGCGACGGCAGCGCAAGCTTTGACTGGACGCCTTCGTTTGTGCAGGCCGGCTCTTACAGTGTGACCTTCTTTGCCACCGACGGTGTTCTTGTCGATTCCGAGGTAGTGGCCATTACGGTCAATGAAGCGGGCAACCAGGCGCCGGTTCTTGCATCCATCGGACCGAGAGCGACCACCGAAGGGATCAATCTCAACTTTTCTGTCTCGGCCAGTGACGCTGATGCAACGACGCCATCACTGACGACCTCGGCTTTGCCCTCAGGTGCGAACTTTGTTGACAACGGCGATGGAACGGGATCGTTTGATTGGACTCCAAACTTCATTCAGTCTGGGACGTACAATGTTACCTTCTATGCCGGCGACGGTCTGGCCAGCGACAGCGAGGTTGTCACTATAACAGTCAACGAGGTTGGCAACCAGGCGCCTGTTCTTGCGACCATCGGCGCACAAAGCACAACCGAAAATATCAATCTGACTTTTGGAGTTTCATCAACTGATGCCGATGGCACTACCCCCGCCTTGAGCGCCAGCGGACTTCCCGCCGGTGCCTCGTTTACCGATAATGGCGACGGCTCTGGCAATTTTGGCTGGACGCCTGATTTTACGGCCGGCGGTATATATAATGTAACCTTCTTTGCCACCGACGGGACTTTGAATGATTCTGAGGTAGTCCAGATTACGGTCATCGAAGCTGGCAACCAGACGCCTGTACTGGCCACGATCGGCGCGCAGTCAACGACCGAGGGCGTTGCTCTCAATGTAGTGGTTTCGGCCAGTGACGTCGACGCCACCATTCCGGTACTGAGCAGTTCAACTTTGCCGGCCGGCGCCTCGTTTAGCGACAACGGCGACGGCACGGGCAGCTTTGACTGGACACCCAACTTCATCCAGAGCGGTACATACAATGTCACCTTCTTTGCCTTTGATGGTGTTGCTACTGACAGTGAAGTCGTTGTCATTACCGTTATAGACGGTGGTAATCAATCGCCTCTTCTGGTTGCTATCGGTCCCAGGGCGACATCAGAAGGGATGAATTTGAATTTCGGTCTTTCGGCCAGCGACCCGGACAGCACCATTCCGACTTTGAGCAGTTCGACTTTGCCGGGCGGGGCCATCTTCACAGACAACGGCGACGGCAGTGGCAGCTTTGACTGGACGCCTGACTTCACCCAGGGCGGGACATACAATGTTACCTTCTTTGCCAGCGACGGTTTTGCTACCGACAGCGAGGTGGTGACCATCTCTGTCAACGAGGCGGGTAACCAGATGCCTGTGCTGGCCACTATTGGTTCGCAGAGTGCGACTGAAGGCATTCTTTTGAGCGTCGCTCTGTCGTCGAGCGATCCCGATGGCACTGTTGCGGCCCTTTCGACTTCGGCCTTACCATCGGGCGCCGCTTTTGCCGACAACGGCGACGGCAGCGGCAGTTTTGACTGGACGCCCGACTTCACCCAGAGCGGCAGCTACTTCGTCATATTCTACGCTACCGACGGTATCGCCACCGACAGCGAGGTGGTGTCAATCACGGTATCTGAAGCTGGCAACCAGCCGCCGGTATTAGCTGCTATCGGCGCTCAGAGTGTTAGCGAAGGAATTCTTTTGAATGTGGGCGTGTCGGCCAGTGATGCCGACGGGACGACTCCAGCTTTGACCACCTCGTCACTACCGGCCGGCGCACTCTTCAGCGACAATGGCAACGGCACGGGCAGCTTTGACTGGACACCTGACTTTGTTCAGAGCGGGATCTACAGCGTAACCTTCTATGCATCCGACGGTCTTGCTACTGACAGCGAAGTTGTTACAATTACTGTGGGCGATGCCGGTAACCAGTCACCGACTCTGGCCACTATCGGTTCGCAGTCGACCACCGAGGGTGTCAATTTAAGTTTTGTCGCGTCGGCTATCGATCCCGACGGCACCATAGCGAGCCTTAGCAGTTCTCCATTGCCCAGCGGCGCCACCTTTGTCGACAACGGTGACGGCAGCGCGACCTTTGACTGGACGCCGCTGTTCGCCCAGTCCGGGACATACAATGTCACCTTCTATGCCTCCGACGGTTTTGCTACCGACAGCGAGGTTGTCTTAATCGCGGTGGTCGAAGCGGGCAACCAGACGCCTCTGCTTGCAACCATTGCTCCGCAGACAACTTCCGAGAATGTCCCGCTTGCCTTTACTGTATCTGCGGCCGATCCTGACTCGACCACCCCGTCGCTTTCCGCATCCGGTCTTCCTGCCGGTGCCGGCTTCAGCGACAATGGCGACGGCAGCGCCAGCTTCAACTGGACCCCGACCTTTACGCAGGCAGGCAGTTACAGTATGACCGTTTTCGCCTCTGACGGCGTACTTGTGGACTCTCAACAGGTTTCTATAACGGTGCTCGAATCAGGTAACCAGGTTCCTGTACTTGCCGCTATCGGCGCACAGGTAACGACCGAAAATGTTCAGTTACTCTTTGGCCTTTCTGCCAGCGATGCCGATGGCACCACGCCAATCCTGTCGAGCTCAGCCCTTCCCGCAGGGGCGGTCTTCAACGACAACGGCGATGGAACGGGCAGCTTCGACTGGACGCCGACCTTTGTACAGGCCGGGACATACAATGTAACCTTCTTTGCCTCCGACGGTCTTGCTACTGACAGTGAAGTTGTTTCGATTACGGTCATTGATGGCGGTAACCAGGCGCCTGTTCTTGCCGCAATCGGTTCTCGCAATACGACCGAAGGCATTCTTTTAACCTTCGCGGCCAGCGCCTCGGATCCCGACGGCACCATACCGACTTTGAATACGTCGACTCTTCCCGGTGGCGCAACCTTTACCGACAACGGCGACGGCACGGGCAGCTTTGACTGGACGCCCGCCTTTACCCAGAGCGGGACATACAATGTCACCTTCTTTGCCAGTGATGGTCTTGCTACTGACAGCGAAGTTGTAACAATTTCTGTCAACGAGTCCGGCAACCAGCCGCCTGTTCTGGCCGCAATCGGTTCTAAGAATACATTAGAGGGGAGCCTGCTCAGTTTCACAGCCTCGGCCAGTGATCCCGATGGCACCATACCGGTTCTAAGCAGTTCGTCACTGCCGGTCGGTGCCTCGTTCACCAATAACGGTGACGGCACCGGCAGCTTTAGCTGGACGCCTGATTTCACCCAGAGTGGAACCTACAATATCACCTTCTACGCCTCCGACGGGGTGGCCGTCGACAGCGAACTGGTACAGATCACGGTCAATGGGGCCGGCAACCAGCCGCCTGTTCTGGCCGCCATCGGCGCCCAGTCAACCAGCGAGGGTGTCAACCTTGCCTTCGCCGTTTCGTCCAGCGATCCCGACAGCACCGTTGCCATTCTTACCACCTCGACCCTGCCGGTCGGCGCCTCGTTCACCGACAATCTTGACGGCACAGGATCATTTGACTGGACGCCGCAGTTTGTTCAAAGTGGAACATACAATATAACCTTCTATGCCGGCGACGGTCTGGCCACTGACAGCGAAGTGGTTGTCATTACGGTCAATGATGCCGGTAACCAGTCGCCAGTTCTGGCCGCCATCGGTTTGCAAAATACAACTGAGGGGACGCCCCTGACCTTCGCCGTTTCGGCTTTAGATCCCGACAGCACGATTCCGATCCTTACAACATCGACCTTGCCGGGTGGCGCACTCTTCACCGATAATCTTGACGGCACGGGATCATTTGGCTGGACGCCGAACTTTATCCAGAGCGGTACCTACGCTGTCACTTTCTTTGCCAGCGACGGTCTGGCCAGCGACAGCGAGATTGTCACCATTACGGTGGGCGAAGCTGGCAACCAGGCTCCTGTTCTGGCCACTATCGGTCCCAAGTCATCGCTTGAAGGGATCAATTTGAACTTTGCCGTTTCGGCCACTGACGCCGACGGCGTCAACCCGGCCTTGAGCAGTTCCATCCTTCCCAACGGCGCTTCGTTCACCGATAACGGCGATGGCACCGGCAGTTTTGACTGGACGCCCGGCTTCACTCAGAGCGGTGCATACTTTGTCTCTTTCTATGCCACCGACGGATCGGCCACCGACAGCGAAGTTGTTTCGATCACCATTAACGAAGCGGGCAACCAGCCGCCGGTTCTGGCCTCGATCGGTCCGCAGTTGGTCAACGAAGGGGCCAACCTGGCCTTTGGCTTAAGCGCGGTCGACCCCGACAGTACAACACCGAGTTTCAGCAGCAGCGCCCTGCCAGCGGGAGCAACCTTCAGCGACAACGGCGACGGCAGCGCCAGCTTTGACTGGACGCCCACTTTCATTCAGGGCGGTATTTACAGCGTTACTTTCTATGCCAGCGATGGACTGGTGACCGACAGTGAAGTGGTTTCCATCACGGTCAATGACGCCGGCAACCAGTCGCCCATCCTGGCTGCCATAGGTTCGCAGACGGTAGCGGAGGGAGCGACCCTGAGCTTCGGCCTCTCGGCCATCGACCCCGATTCGACCATACCTGCTTTGAGCACAACTACCCTGCCGCTCGGCGCTCTCTTTAGCGACAACGGCGACGGCACGGGGAGCTTTGACTGGACGCCCGACTTCACTCAGAGCGGTACATATATTGTAACCTTCTACGCTTCCGATGGTACGGCCATTGACAGCGAGGTCGTTATCATCTCGGTCAACGAGGCCGGCAACCAGTCGCCAGTTCTTTCGGCTATTGGTTCGCAGTCGACCACCGAAGGGATAAACCTAAACTTTGTAGTTACGGCGCTCGATCCCGACAGCACTGTTCCCAGCCTGACCAGCAGTACGCTGCCGCTTGGCGCCGCTTATGTCGACAACGGCGACGGCACGGCCGGTTTCAACTGGACTCCTGGCTTCACCCAGTCGGGACTGGTCAGCATTACCTTCTATGCTTCCGACGGCGTCCTGATCGATTCCGAGATAGTCAGTATTATCGTTGCCGAGGCCGGTAACCAGACACCTGTGCTTTCGCCCATCGGACCGCAGACAATAGCGGAAGGCAGTAACCTGAGTTTCGGCCTCTCGGCCAGTGACGCCGACAACACCACCCCGAGCCTGACTACCTCGTTGCTGCCGGGTGGGGCCAGCTTCACCGATATTGGCAACGGCACCGGCAGTTTCAACTGGATGCCCGACTTTACCCAGGCCGGCCTTTACAACATAACTTTCTACGCCAGCGACGGCGTAGCCACCGACAGCGAAGTGGTCATTGTTACCGTCACTGAAGCGGGCAACCAGCCACCAGTTCTGGCCGCTATCGGTTCTCAGACCACCACCGAAGGTGTTGCCCTTGCCATCAGCCTGTCGGCCAGCGATGCTGATTCCACCATACCCGTGCTGACCAGTTCAACATTGCCGAGTGGCGCTACTTTTGTTGATAACGGTGATGGCAGCGCCTCCTTTGACTGGACTCCGACCTTTGTCCAGGCCGGCGGCTACAGCGTTACCTTCTACGCCAATGACGGACTGGCCACAGATAGTGAAGTTGTTTCGATCACGGTCATTGATGGCGGCAACCAGACGCCTGTTCTGGCCGCCATCGGTTCACAGAGTACTTCCGAGGGTATCCTTTTAAGTGTAGCCGTGTCGGCCAGCGACGCCGACGGGACCACCCCACTTCTGAGCGCTGCGCCACTACCAAGCGGCGCTCTCTTTGTTGACAATGGCGACGGCACAGGCAGTTTCGACTGGACACCGGGTTTCACCCAGGGTGGCATCTATACAGTTACATTCTATGCCTCCGATGGAACGGCCAGCGACAGCGAGGTTGTCACAATCTCTGTCAACGAGGCCGGTAACCAGCCGCCGGTTTTGGCTGCCATCGGTCCCCAGAATGTTGTTGAAGGGAATACTCTAAGCTTTGCGCTAACCTCGAGCGATCCCGACGGCATCAACCCCATTTTAAGTAGCTCGGCCTTGCCGACCGGGGCCGCCTTTGTTGATAACGGTGACGGCAGCGGCTCCTTTAGCTGGACACCCGGATTTATCGACGCCGGAATCTACAGCGTCACCTTCTATGCCACCGACGGTTTCCTGATCGATTCCGAAGTTGTAGCCATCACGGTCGTCGATGCCGGCAACCAGCCGCCTGTGCTGGCCTTGATAGGAGCGCAGACAACGGCTGAAAATGTCAATTTGAATTTCGCTCTCTCGGCCAGCGACGCCGACACGACTACGCCGTCATTCGCAGCGGTCAACATGCCGCTCGGCGCCAGCCTTGTCGACAACGGCGACGGCACGGCTGCCTTCGACTGGCTGCCCGCTTTCACCCAGGCCGGTGTATACAGTATTACATTCATCGCCTCCGACGGTCTTCTGGCTGACTCCGAGATTGTGGCCATCACTGTTACCGAGGCTGGCAACCAGTCTCCGTCCCTGGCTTTGATTGGAGCGCAAAGCGTAATTGAAAACAGTCTTCTTAGCATTGCTGTCTCGGCCAGCGACCCCGATTCGACCATTGCCGTCCTTACCACCTCGACCCTTCCATCGGGCGCTGTCTTCACTGACAACTTAAATGGCAGCGGCGCTTTCGACTGGACGCCCGACTTCTCGCAGCAGGGTGTATACAGCGTTACTTTCTACGCCTCCGATGGTTTGCTTGTTGACTCCGAGGTCGTTCAGATAACGGTCAACGATGCCGGCAACCAGAGTCCTCTGCTGGCGGCCATCGGCGCGCAGTCTGTTAATGAAAACGTTCTGCTTAGTTTCGCAGTCTCGGCCGTCGATCCCGATTCGACCATTGCTGTCCTGTCAACCTCGCCATTGCCAACCGGCGCTACCTTCACCGACAACACAGACGGCAGCGGCAGCTTTGACTGGACGCCCGGCTTCGCCCAGCAGGGTGTCTACAACATTACTTTCTATGCCTCCGACGGAACCCTTATCGATTCTGAGATCGTCGCAATAACGGTCATTGATGCCGGCAACCAGCCGCCCGTTCTGACCGCCATCGGAGCACAGGCAACGCCTGAAAATGTCAATCTCAACTTTGCAGTCACGGCCAGTGATCCTGATGGCACCACTGCTGTATTGAGCACGACCGCTCTGCCTACCGGCGCATCGTTTACTGACAATACTGACGGCACCGGGACTTTTGACTGGACGCCCGACTTCACTCAGCAGGGTGTCTACTCTGTTACGTTCTATGCCAGTGACGGCGTCTTCACAGATTCGGAAGTCGTCATTATAACAGTGACCGGGACAAACCAGATTCCTGTCGCCAATGCCGGGATCGATCAGTTTGATATGCCCGCCGGGAACCCGGTACAACTCGACGGAACGGCTTCATTCGATCCGGACGGCAGCATAATCACATACAGTTGGGTTCAGGTAGGTGGTTCGGCGGTGACGCTGTTCCTCGCTACCGATTCGATGCCGACCTTTACCCCTTCGGTGGTGGACACCTACCTGTTCGAATTGACCGTAACGGACGGCGCCGATATCTCAAGTCCCGATACAGTGGCAGTTGCCGTTATTAGCGGCGCACCACCACTTCCAGTAGTTGATCTAAGTATCCAGATCGTTGGCGATGCAGTACAGCTTGGCTGGAGTGCGGTGACGCTCGATACATCGGGCCTGCCTGCCATTCTTAACAGATATGTAATCTATCGTGGAACGTCGGCCTACTTTACTCCGACAGCATTGGATTCGATCGGCTCAACTGATACGCTTTCGCTGAGCTTTGTCGATAACGATCTCGGTGCTGCCAATGTCGTTGGCGACACCACTACGCAGTATTTCTATACGGTCCAGGCGGTCAATTTTCTTGAGAATCGGTCAGCCCTTTCCAATCGGGTCGGCGAATATGACTACGGTCTGACTGTTACTGCCACAACTAATTATAGTCTCGTTGGCGTGCCCTTCACTAATTCGGGTATAGTCGATGCCGATGGTTTGATCGCGGCAATCGGTGCGAGCAATGTACTTACAGTAAACAACTTCG
The DNA here is from genome assembly GCA_046754125.1 of Candidatus Zixiibacteriota bacterium. Lineage (GTDB taxonomy): Bacteria > Zixibacteria > MSB-5A5 > GN15 > FEB-12 > JBHHVC01. Next base: position 10,536 of record JBHHVC010000027.1, on the reverse strand, counting down.
TTGCCGCATCTCAGAGCTTCCAATCACGCTTTGCGGCCGGGTTTGGCACCAACTTCACTGTTGCCGCAGGCGGAGTGTACCAGATCAACGCCGCCGCAGATACGATTTTCTCTGTGGCAGGCAATGTTCCGGATTCAGGGACAATCAGCTACTCCATTGCAACTACCGGCACCACGGACTTCAGCTTTGTCATGATTCCATTTGAGCTTGAAGGAAACTTTAGTGTAGCCCAGGATATCATAAACGCCGTTCCCGGTCTTCTCAATACGGTGAATAACTTTGTGGCCGGTTCGCAAAGTTATGAATCACGCTTTGCGGCTGGATTTGGTACCAACTTTGTTGTCAAAGCGGGACGGCCTTACCAGGCCAACGCCGCAGCGACAGGGACATTTCCCGGACCATGAGGGATGGGGTAGATAACTATGAAGAAGATAGATTTGGATACATTCGGAGGAAATGAGGTGCGTTCATATAACTGGAGACATAGGATGCCCAGGTTGCTTCTTTTAGCAACATTGGCAACTCTGGTCATTTCAACAAACGCCTTTGCTCAGGGGTCGATATTCGGGGTGGTTGCTAATTCGGACCTTTCCACGCCTGCAAACGGACAGATCTCATTTGTCGGCTATCTTGACGATACCGACGAAGAAATCCGGATCGAGTCAAGCGTTGGCGCCGGGTACGATGCAGGTAACTGGTTTGACGACTTCCAAAACTACCTGACAGAATCGCCCGGCAATCCGTACGACTATGTCTTCTACAACACGTTCAACGGACAGGGTTTTATTCTGTCGGGTTTGATCCCAAGCAACTCTTTTCAGCAGGAGAACATCCCTCTGGCCCCGGTAACGTGGCCTGCGGCTCCGACCGGAGTAGTAAGCACAACCATTTCCGCAACATCAGTCGCTCTCAATTGGACCAGTACTTCGGGGTTGACATATCATATCTATCGGCGACCGGCCGTGTCCGGTGGCTCCTTTTTCCGCATCGACAATACGCTCGGTCTGCTGAGCGATCCCGGGGTGGCCGACAGCTTCTTTGTAGATACAACTGTCGATGGCGTCAGTTCGTATCAATATGTCCTTATATCCGAGGACGCGATTGGAAACTGGTCGCCACATTCGGCAATTATCACTGCCAACTCCGGCATAATCAGCTCCCCGGTGCTCGCTTCGGTTTCTCCCGACTCTGCTGTCGCTGCCGGAGGAACAGTCGTTGACCTCTATGGTAGTGGTTTTGACCCGGCCGGTGCAACCGTGACCCTGGGACTTGCCACTGTCACCGCCACCGTTGTTTCGCCGCTGCATCTAACTATCGTGACGCCCGTGGCAACGCCCGGACCTGTTGATGTGTCGGTTACCAACGTCTCTTCAGCTTTGTCATCAAACATCCTCCTCGGAGGGTTTGTTTATACGCCGAACGCCGCTCCTGTTCTGGCCCTCATTGGCCCACAACAAACAACTGAAGGCGTTCTTTTGCAGCTGCCTATCAGCGCCACTGATCCAGAAGGCAACACACCGACTCTCTCTACCTCGACGCTGCCCGCAGGCGCTATCTTTACTGACAGCCTAAACGGAAGCGGTCTGCTTGAATGGACTCCCTCTTTCATCGACGCCGGCGTCTTTAGTGTAACGTTTTATGCCACCGATTCTATTACCCCATCGTTAATAGATTCTGAACAAGTGTTGATCACTGTTCTGGAGGCGGGGAACCAGTCGCCTGTTCTGGCCGCAGTAAACGACACATCGGTTATTGAGGGCGCCACGTTGCTGCTTACCATTGCAGCTACGGACCCTGATGCCGAGATTCCAACTCTCGCGGCGGCCAATCTTCCGACTAATGCTACTTTTATCGATAACGGTGACGGCACCGGCAGCTTTAGTTTCGCTCCCGCGTTTTTGCAGGCGGGAGTCTACGGCGTTACGTTCTTTGCTTCCGATCTGTTGGTCACTGACAGTATCACGGTTAATGTCACAGTTGTCGATGCCGGCAACCAGCCGCCCGTCCTCGCGATTATCAACGATACTTCGATCAACGAGGGAAGCACTTTGGTCTTGTCGATCAGTGCCACTGATCCTGATGCACAAGTTCCGGCGCTCACTGTTGCAAATCAGCCGCTGAACGCGACCTTTGTCGATAGTGGCAATGGAATTGGTATCCTCACATTCATTCCGGATTTCACTCAGGCCGGTGTTCACTCCCTCACCTTTTTCGCCAGCGATGGTGTCGCGATGGATAGCGCCTTGGTCAATATCACAGTCCTGGATGCCGGTAATCAGCCGCCGGTCCTTGATTCGATCGGCGACAAGCTCGCATTCGAGGGCACACAGATTCTGTTTAATGTCACTGCGTCCGATCCCGACGGGACAATTCCTACCCTGAACAGCTCTGCTCTTCCTCCCGGCGCTACCTTTGTTGACAGCGGCAACGGGTTGGGGACTTTTGACTGGACACCTACCTTTGTTCAAGCAGGTATCTACCAAGTGTTATTCTATACTTTCGACGGGCTGCTGGCCGACAGTGAGATTGTTACTATAACGGTAAGCGAACCGGGCAACCAGCCGCCGGTTTTCGCAGCTATGGCCGATACTGCCCTAGATGAGGGCGCAACCCTGACTCTAGTTGTCAATGCTGTCGACCCCGAGGGCGGTGCTGTAGTGATTACTATCGTGACATCACTCGATATTGCCAACTACACCTTTGTCGACAGTGGTACCGGTACTGCTGTGCTCACCTATGTACCCGATATGTTCGATGCCGGTGTGGACACGGTGAACTTTTTCGCCACCGATTTTGGGACACCACGACTGACAGGACAGGCAGTTGTGCAGGTGACCACCAACGAGTTCAACCAGTCGCCGGTTTTCGTCCCAATCGGTCCCTTCACGGTAGATATCAACGATACGCTATTGTTCACAGTGCAGGCGACCGACTCTACCGACCCGATATTGTCACACCGCATTTTCTTGTCGGCCAGTGGCCTGCAACCCAACGCGTCATTCTCCGACAGCGGCAATAATAGCGGAATCTATACATTTGCGCCGGTGGCGGGACAGGAGGGAATTGATACGATAACATTCTTTGCTGTCGATCAGGGGATACCTCAGCTAACCGCCAGTCTGGTCGTAGAGATATCTGTCAATATTATCAACCAGCCACCGGTTCTTTCTCCCATCGGTCCCCAGATTGTGCTTGAAGGATCGCCCCTGTTGCTGGTGCTTACAGCCACGGATCCGGATGGCGTCGTGCCATCCTTTATCCCGCCTGTACTGCCGACGGGCGCGACATTTGTTGACAGCGGAAACGGAGTGGCAGTTTTTGACTGGACGCCCGGTTTCACCCAGGCCGGATTATTTAGCGTAACGTTTAAGGCGACAGACGGCCTGGCAGTTGACAAGGAAGTGGTATTGATTCAGGTCAATGAAGCGGGTGATCAGGCGCCTCTGTTTAATCCTCTCCCGGCTCCATCGGTAGTGGAAAACAACATTCTTGTCGATTCGATTTCCGGATTCGACCCCGACGGCGGGCCGGTTACGATTGAGTTTCTTGCCCCATCGCTGCCGGCCTTCTTTACCTGGTTCGATAGCGGAAATGGTGTCGCCTACTTCACTTTTGCACCTGACTTCTCTATGGCCGGTGCCTTTATTATCGACGTAACTGTTTCTGACAGCACTTCGTCGACATCGGATAACTTTGTCATCACCGTAATTGAAGCCGGGAACCAGAATCCGGTGCTCGATTCTATTCCTGATTTTACCGTCACAGAGTTGAACAATCTCAACTTCACTGTCTCTGCGACAGATCCCGACGGCGAAATCCCCAACATAGCATACGATAGTCTGAACTCGACTGTACCGGCCGGCTTTGTCTTTACGCCTCTGACCGACGGGACCGGCATATTCAGTTGGAATACGACCGATCAGAGCGCAGGGATATATGCCGCGACTTTTATGGCTTTGGACGGCGCAGGCGCTGCCGATACGCAGGGGATCACAATCACTGTGGTCGACACCAATCGAGTGCCCGCAGTCAATCCATTCCCCTTCCTGCAAGTTGATACAGTGATGGAAGGGAACACCTTGCAGTTCGTTGTTCGCGGAACTGATCAGGATGGCACGGTGCCGGTGCTGGAGGCCGCGATTTCGGGCGACACTGTTCTGGATCCAAATATGACCTTTGTCGACTCCCTCAACGGAATTGGAGTACTGACTTTCAGCCCGGATTGTACACAAGGCGGCAATCCAGTCCTCTACTTTGTGGCATTTCGGGCGCGTGACGCGGCCGATACATCACTGGTTTCGGACTGGAACGTGCAGACAATAAAGGTTTTTGATGTCCCTCAAGCGCCGGTACTGACTCTTCCGTCCGGTGCGGGACCGTTCACAATCTCTGAAGGAGCCTCACTGCAGTTCGACGTTGTGGGAGGCGACTGCGATGACTTGCTCGACAGTCTTGTCGCTCGCAATATGCCGATAAACGCTACCTTTGCTACCATCTTCGCCCTGCCCGGACAGATAATGAGGCGCTTCACATTCAATCCAAACTTCCTCCAGGCAGGTGTCTACAACATCAGTTTCATTGCGTGGGATCCGGACCTTCAGTTTGATTCTGTCCAGATCCAGATAACAGTGACTGATGCCGGCAATCAGCCGCCGGTATTCACTCAGGTTCCGCCCGATACTGTTATGGCCTTTGTCGGAATCGAAGACACCGTTGTATTACGGGCATCCGATCCTGAGGGAGATGCTGTCACTTTCGGGATCGCCCCGCCTCTGACCAATTCGATCATGGTTGATTCCGGCAATGGAGCGGCCACCTTCCTGTTTACTCCAGATCTGTCTCAAACCGGCTTCAACACTGTAACATTCTCAGTCACCGATGGAGGCGGCTCAGATTTGACGACAACTACGTATCAGGTCAGTATTTTCAAGCGGGGAGATTTGGACGCTGATGGTATGTATACAATCAATGATATCGCCTATTTGTCCAACTATCTTTTCCGGCAGGGTCCCGAACCAATACCGATGGAAACCGGTGATGCAGACCAGAGCGGCACAGTTGATGTAGCCGACCTCGCATTCATGGTCAATTACATATACGATGGGGGGCCCAAGCCACAATAATAAGTCACAGGATCAACCGGAGAGCCGCTTACGAGATAGCGGCTTTCCGTCTGTTTCGAGGCGGCGAGGCAAAGTTCTCGTGATTTTGTTTGGAAAAAACAGTTTTTTTCCTATATTTCTATTGTCCTCACCGCTACAGGTCGGAGTTGAGACAGGAGCAAAGAAGTGCAGGCCTCGCCGGTTACCGGTCCTCACAATTTCTTCGGCGGCAGGCTTCTAACGATAGTAACTTCGCTATGTTGCTTGCTGAAAGCGAACTCAGGACTCATATGAGCGGTTACATAGTGAAGGTAGTGTGATATGTTTGCGGCCGCCTGCCCCAAGACAGGTTGTGGATGCGTGGAATCTACTGAAAAACAAAACCCATTTGTTGGTGGAGAAGAGATATGACAAGAACGATGACCTCATTCATCCGAACGGGACTATCACTGGCCCTTGTTTTGTCCTGTGCGGCAACAGGGCACAGCCGGTTCTATGAGAATCAAGAGCAGCCCAAACCGTTTATCATTCCCGGTGTCGTGACCATCCAGTTTGAGGATGATGTTGATCTACAGCAGTTTGCCAAATCATTTGGACAAGTCAGTTTCGGTATCCCTAGTTTCGACAAGATCTTAGGCGATCTCCAGGTTAGCGATAGTCGCGCTCTCTTTCCCTGGCACACTGAAAAGCCCCAGGTCAACTCCGGTCTGAAGGATATGACTCGGTATTATGAAATATCCTTTCCTGAGGAACTCAAGGTCACCGATGTCATAGCGGCTGTGCAGCAGAATCCAAACATACGAATGGCAGAGCCGGTCTGGGCAATGCCGTTGGATGCATCTCCCAATGATCCCAGTTGGTCGTCGCAGTGGGCGATGGAGCCGCCCGCGCCTGATCCCGATTTTTATGATGCCTGGGACCTTGAAACCGGTTCCGACTCCATAATATTCGCTCTGATTGATTCGGGTATTCTTTACAACCACAACGATTTGAAGGGTAATATCTGGGTCAACCCTGGTGAAGATATGGATGGCGACTTGGTTGTGTTCGACAACGACGATCTTGATGGAGTTGACAACGATGGCAATGGCGTGATCGACGATCTGGTCGGCTATGACTTTTTCAGCGGCATCGGAATCGGCGTCTGGCCGGGAGAGGACGCCGGCGGCCCGGACCCGGACCCGAGCGATCATAATGGTCACGGCACTCACGTCGCCGGAATAGCTGCTGCTATGAACAACAACGGTATCGATGTCACCGGCGCTGCCGGTGGTTGGTACGGTGGACATCCGTCATTTCGCGGTGTGCAGATCATGTGTTTGCGTATAGGCGCCACCGGATCGGACGGCAACGGCTACGTCAATTCAAACAATGCCGGTACCGCCATAGATTACGCTGCCAATATGGGAGCCAACGTGTTCAACATGAGCTGGGGTACCAGCGCGACATCGACAATGATTGCCGCCTTGTCGAACGCAGCGGCCCATGGCATGACCGCCACTCACGCCTCCGGCAACGACAACTGCGACTGTCCGGACTATGTCGACGGCGATCCGTTCATGGAGATTCTCTCGGTCGCATCTACGGGACCAAACTCCGACTCAAAGTCGGGTTTTTCCAACTTTGGAACGTGGATAGATGTTTCAGCTCCGGGATCGTCGATTCTATCCACATACTCAAACTTCTATTCGCCGACAATCGCTACCTTGGGCGGTACCTCTATGGCCGCCCCGATGGTATCCGGGGAGGCGCTTTTAATTCGTTCGATGATGCCGTCATTGACCAAACAGCAGGTCGATTCGCTGATCATGGCCACCGCCGACAATATCGACGGAATCAATCCTACATATGCGGGTCGATTAGGGACCGGGCGCATTAATGCCTTTACCGCTCTTAGCGCCCTGGCCAATGCCAAGTTTACAGCCGATGTGGCCCAGGGAAATGCCCCTTTGACTGTCAATTTCACCGACCTTTCGCCCAATTCTCCCACTGCCTGGACATGGACCTTTGGCAACGGCGATGGGGACAACGTTCAGAATCCTTCTTACACTTACAACGATGCCGGAATCTACAACGTTTCTCTGATCGAAGAGGAGGGCAACCCGCTCGGCCCCGGCGAGGAACATCTGCGTAATTACATATGGGTTACGGCAGATACTCTGATAATCGATTCGGTGAGTGCACAGCTTGGCACCCAGGCAGTGGTGCCGGTTTACCTGTCGCACACCGCTCAGATAAAGGAGATCAACTTCGCTTTCACCATTGCAAACAGCGCCGGGGTGAGTCTCGATTCCTTCTCGACCATCGGACTCCGTACCGACTATTTTGAATCGGTGCAATACACCCTGTTTGATCCGGGTGGTAAGCGCTATAACATTCAGATGCGACCGAATGTGCCTGGTACTGGATCGACCTACCTGACCCCAGATACCGGCGCAATCCTGACCCTCTATTTTGACGTGTCAGCAGGTGGGACTGTGGGTTCTGTAATTCCAATCGATACGATGTCGCTTGGCGGTACCCACCCGGTCATAAGCACCATTTTTGGTGATTACTGGCCTACATTTACAGCCGGCCAGATAGTGATTCCGAGCTGTGCGCCCGGTGATGTGAACTGCGACGGAAACGGCCCCGATATCGTCGACCTGACTGATTTGGTGGAATACCTGTTTGGTGAGGGATTTCCGATCGATCCAGTTGGCGCCGACTGCAATGTTGACGGCGACGTGAACGTTCTGGATCTGACCTGTATTGTCGACTTCCTGTTCGGCGGGCCGTAGGAGTCTCTGGCTGTGGCGCGGAGTGATATATATCCTGCGGAACGCACCAGCTTGGAACCACACGGTTCTGACAGACGGCTGATGTCAAGGGGCGAGCCGGGAGAGGTTGCCTAGAAGTTTGCTCACGTATATCTTGTATGGTACCGAAACAACAAACGATATCTACAGGAACTTTCTTGGCGTGGCTTTTCGACAAGCTCTTCAGTTGGGGCTATCGGCAATTAGCTGCGGCGCAATCGTTTACTTGAGAAGCAGCATCTTTCTTGTCTGGGTTTGGTCCGCTGCCCTTAGGCGGTAGAAGTACGTTCCTGATGCTACCGGACCGTCTACAGAAGTACCATCCCACTGCACAATCACCCGGCCCTGATCGCGCCCTCCGGCAGACCAGACCTGCTGGCCGCTCAGATTTATTACCGACAATTGCCAGTCAGTCCTTTTTGGAAGGAAGAACTCAATCGTCGTAGACGGATTGAATGGATTGGGGTAGTTCTGGAGGAGCGTAAAGTCGTCGGGCCGAATTGCGTCCAACTGCCTGATTGCAAACGTACGTCCGAAACGATCGACAACATCAATATCGGCAAGACGGTAGTCGCCTGCGGGCACATCGATCGCGATTGTCTCACCTTCCAAGATCACCGGATTCAGTTCCATATCGTAGAGCAACATAGTGGTCGTATCGCCGATGTGACCGACGGTGAACCTGTTTCCCTCAAAGCCAATGTTGTCTTCAGACAATACCTCACCATCATCTGACACCAGACGCAAATAGGCAGCGGCCACGTCTGCGTTGGGCATAATCTCCCAGCGAGTCTGACGATTGTGCACGTTCCGGATCAGTGTCAGAATCGGTTTGTCGATGGCCGGCTTATGGTAAATGAATTTGTCGCCGAGGATTATCCGAATCAGTTCGACGAAGTCCGCCACCGAAAGAGCGATCCCGTCACGGTTGACATCCGATTCCCGTATCAGTTCCGGGCATGGCACCCAGTGGCATGGAAAACCGAAAACAAACAGGTTTATATAGACAACAGCATCAGCCATCTCATATGGTATGCCATTCAAGTTCAGGTCCCCGCCCGGATGTACCGAATCGTTGCATGCGAGATCGATACCTCCGTTGACAAACGTCATGTCGTTAAGCACTGGCGGGCTGAGGAATGCCATATCCCGGAAAAGGATAAGTCACTGGGTCGGGCGAGGGATACTCAAATAACTCGCTCGCAGTATGAACGGTGTCGCCGCTGCGCGAGATTAGGCGGTTGTCATTACAGTCGCGCCAGAAGAATCTAAGCGGTAGGTAGGAGCAGTCAATCGGAGCGTAGTCGGAATTGTGAGCAATCAAGAGATCGAGTTTGGCGATACTGACCTTGTTTCCCGATGTGAAACAAGTCGGCTGCGCACCAACGGACACTCCTGCAATGGCGTGTAGCTGTAGCAAGTCGGTATAGTCGCCGGGGAATAATTGGCCGATAGAGTCATGGGGCAGGAGCCGGTAGGAGAAATACTCCCAATCGCAGTCGGTGAAAAACTGCCCGGGCAGCATACGGTATGAAATGTAGTGGTCTTGTCGGAGGGAAAGAAGCAGGTCGAAACCGCTGATCTCAAAATCGAGGCTGTCGATAAACAGATTAACTGTCGATGGAAATCCGGTCGGTCCGCCCGAGGCCGGTTCGATTTCAATTCGCGCCGCCTCGACGTTACCGCCAGGAAAAACTCCGACACATAGGCATGTCAGCGCTACCGAGGCGAGCAAGGCGAGATTTTTCATGTTAAACCTCCGATGAACCAGAATGGGCTGGATACCACACTAATCCATTCCCAATATGTAGCGTCTGAGCATTCCATGCAAGGGTAATATCGGGATTGAGCGCGGATGGTCCGACCGATTGCGAAGTGACATGAGGGCCATGCTTGTAACTGACGGTGCCGCAATGCTATAGAGAGCTCATAGTTACTTATGTTGATCGGCGAAGTCCACTATCTTCGCATGTCGTCGAAGATGTCAGGATTCCGGGTGCGAGTGCCCGATTGCAGATAAACCAACCTTTAGAGAAGAATGATAAAATAGCGGTTTTTTGGTTGACAGCTTTGCCTGTTCTGGCCCTTTTTAGTGGTAGTTGATCTGGTGAACTCCTGAAGAGTGGGGCCGGGCCTCCCAGGTGAAGGAATCATCGCAGGATAATAGAAGTCAAGGGAATGACAATTATTATACACATGCAATCATACAAAGGAGAACGAAGGAGGAGAGAAATCAGCATGAAACGATCACTAATTGCCTTAGCAGGCATCGCTCTGCTACTGGTGGCCCCGACGGTGTTCGGCGATGTAGTCGGGACTATCACCGGCTCGGTCACCGATGCTAAATCCGGCGAGCCGCTCGTTGGAGTGAGTGTGGCTGTGAAAGGGACTTCATTAGGGGCGATGACGGACGTCGACGGCAAGTATCTTGTTATGAACGTTCCGGTGGGAACCTATGAAGTGTCCTTCTCGATGGTCGGTTTCGGAACGATTGGCGTGTCAGGCGTCGATGTACACGCCGACCTCGCGGCTTACGTGGATCAGGGTATGAGTTCGGAGGCGGCCGATATCGGTAAGACGATTTCGGTTGTTGCCGAGACGCCTATGGTTGTTCGGGACAAGACAGCAACAATCAG
>JBHHVC010000026.1:0-20964 GCA_046754125.1 Candidatus Zixiibacteriota bacterium | reverse complement strand
AGCAGTCTCCCGCGCGGAAGCGCGTTCGAGGACGTTTCGCAAGTCATGATGATTCCATTTGATCCCCCCCGGCAAGTCCGCATGCCCCGGGCGTGGCGTAGATGTCTGGTAAGCCAGGCGCTCTTCTTTCAGATTCAAATCAGACTTAACCGGGTCAGTCGGATGCATAATCTTTTCCCAGTTAGGCCAGTCGCGATTCTCGATCACAAGTGTGATCGGTCCCCCAAGGGTCATGCCGCCGCGAACTCCGGAGACAATGTTGACCTTGTCCTTTTCGATTTTCATCCGGCCGCCGCGCCCATACCCCTTCTGGCGCCGCGCGAGTTGATAATCAATACGGCCTTTGTCCAGCCGAAATCCTGCAGGGAAGCCGTCCAGTATAGCCGTCAGTTGCGGCCCATGGGATTCGCCGGAGGTCAGATAGTGCAACATGTTAGAAAGGTAAGAGATTGGCCCCAGTGGGTCAACATTAGACAGACGCTACCGGCGGCAGGCTAATCCACAGGAATAACCAGACCCGTATCGGTCTCCATCCGTTTCATTCGTTCTGCGACACGATCGTCGATATTCATCGCTTCGGAAAGGTCATAGAACTCGGTTTCCTGGATTGGAGAGATTTCTTTCATCTCCTCCAGAACCGCAATCACTTTTTTCACAGCCTGGTCTATGGTCGTGATTGTCTCCGGCAGCGACTCGATGATCTTCTCATTGCGTCCCCGATCAAGATGCAGTCTGAGGACCTGAGATCGACCGTAAATGGCCATCACCGCGTTGTTGAGATAATGCGACAAGGTCGCCATCGCGATATTCTTTGACTCAACCGCCCCTTTTTCCCGCTCCTGCTTTAGAAGATCGCGGCTCAGTTGCTCCCGCTCTTTGAAGAGGTTTTCAATGACCAGATACGATTTCCATATCTCCTTGTTTGATCGAACTAGCATGTCTTCAACGTTGCCGATGTCAATACCGAAGTACTCGGCCAACTCGATAGTAAGCGACAGAAGCGAGTACGAAGCCTCATCGACCTCTTCCTTGCTCATTCCTAGTTTCTCTGCAACTTCGGTAATCCGGCCTAATCTGTTCTCCAAGTCTTCCTCAAATCCGGAAAAGCGTTCGGTTGCCAACAGGACGCCCAATCGTACAATTGTCGCCAATTGGTGCGAGTCATCATGCGAGGGAAGGCGATGGTGATCGCGAATGGCGGTGGCCATACTCTCTGGTAATCTCCAGGCAATGGCAAGATTGTAGCCAATCTCACAGTGGTCTATTCCAAAAACGGCCTGCTCCGCTTCGGTAAGTGTTTTGAACTTGCTTTGGCTATCCAATGCCTGACGATACTCCTTCGGATAGTGATGAATAAGAAACAGGATGCCGACCTCGTGTAGAAGCCCGCCTATCAAACACTCCTCGGTGCACCTGTAGCCGACTTGCTTGGCTATTTTTTCGCAGGCAGCGGCTACAGACATAACGTAAGTAAAGTAGTCTTTGGGATTGACCCCGGATGCCGAAGCTACCCGCTCCGGGTTCAGCACCGTCGATGACAACACCAGACACTTGACAGTCGTAACTCCCAACAGATCGATTGCCTGGTGCACTGTGCCGACTTCCGTGATTCGCTTGTAATAGGATGAATTGGCCAGCTTGAGAATGTTACTGGTCAACGAAGGGTCCTTGAGAATTATCCTTGAGAGGTGTTCTGTGGAATAGTCCTCCTTGCTGACTTCTTCCAGAAACTCCGAAAGAGCCTGAGGCAAAGAGAGGATATTGTCGCTGTGCCGTATCTGATCGAGTATAGTAATTTTGTCCATCGCCCGTCATTTCGCTGTTTTTCTTGGAGTATCGGCCTGAGCCGCGAATGTTTGAGCCAAGCCTGGCCGAACTCAGAACGTACGAAATAATGGGAAGAAGCGGCGCCTCTGGGAGCTATACTACGATAACCCCCGCAGAGAAAGAACGTTTCGTATAGTAATCAATAGTACCAGGGCAGGATCCATCTGATCCTGCCCTCAGCAACCAAATCTTGCACTGGCTATGGACAGGCAACTGGCGGAGGGCCAACGCCGAACAGATAGTCAACCATATAAGTCAGGTCTAGAATATCCGGGTCCGGGGATCCATCGCCATTTACGTCTGCCTCTTCCGCACAGGGTGGCGGGGGACCAGAATTGAACATGAAGTCCGATATATATGTCAGGTCCACAATATTGACGTCGTCGGCTCCGTCGCCATCGACATTACCGCGCATACCCACGCAGCAACTTGTAACGTCAAGCAGAATCAGCCCCGACACTGTATCCGGCACATAATTGACACACTTGTGTCCAAAACTAACTGCCGTTGACTGGACCTGCGAGAAGGTGACGAAGTTTGAGTCTGCCGTTGCATTGGATGGAATGGTGAAGTACAAGCTAAGTATGAGCCCACTGCCAACCGGCAGGTCGGGCGAGGTCCCCGAATTTGACGACACCAGTTTATAAGCCATTTGCTTTCCACCCGGATTGAAGGCCACGAACTGCTGCACTTCAAAGTAGTCGGTACGTGCACCAACGGTCGAAACAGAATCAAAAGTGACATTCATGGGGCCATTGTAATCGAAGGGAACAAGAAACTGCTGTATCGGGAGGGTGTTGACTGCTGAAACATCTATCCGTACCTGCGTACCCGGCGCTGCGCTGGCTTCCTGCCCGGAAAGTGTGTCGTTGAGTACTCCCTCGATTTCGTGGAGCACATAGAATATCCCTTCCATATTGGAAGAATAGATGTTGCCGCTCGGTGTATGCGGAAACACTCCCCAACAACCATTGAAATCGGGAGAGTTGCCGCCAAAGGTATCGAACTGGCCAATGATGGAAGCTGTTGCCGGGTTGGAAAAATCCACCGAGATGATGCCCGCTTCGTAATGGGAAGCAAAAAGCCGGTCGCCCTGTATCTGCGCGTTGTGGGCCAGATTGCTCGGTCCAAGAAACTGCGTCAGTAGCTGCACATTCGATAGATTGGAAATGTCCCATACTTTGATAGTCTTAAAGCCGGTTTCTTCGGTAGTGACGACATAGTTCCCATCAGCGCTGGGCCAGATGTTGTGCACGTAGCCAGAGTTTGGAACCGACACTTGCGCCAGCAGAACCGGGGATGCTTTGTTGGCCAGGTCGTATATTTCAAAGTACGGATTCCATCCTGCCGCAACATACACCGTGTCGTTGTTGGCCACCATATCATGAATACCCGGAGGGCCGAATCTGCCCATATATGCGGGGATGGCCGGATTGGCCAGTGAATGAATGTAGATCGACGAGCCGGACCCGGATGACCCCTCGCAGTACAGGAAGCCCTTTACCGTATCGATCGAAAGGTTGTGCGAGGTGACATGACCCAGGTTGTTCACCGGGAAATTACCGACCACGCTGACCGAGGTTGGCAGTCCTGAAAGGTTTATCACCACTATCCCCTGATTGGCACCACCACATTCGGACACCGCGTAGGCGAAGTTCTGATATGTTTTGATATCCTGCCATGTGCACCCGGTGTGCGGCACTGTTGTTACTAACTGGTCGTCGGTAATGTTTATGATCGCAATACTGCCGCCTGTACCCACCAGCGCGTATTCACGGCCGTCGGGCGCTGTATAGCCCCAACAGTCATTGGTGTAGCCGAATTGGTAGGAAGCGATATCACATAGGACATAGATCGTATCCCCGGAGGCAATGGTCGGGCTGCTTTCACTTAAGGCGGTTTGGAGTTCGCTATCTTTCGATCCCTGTTCGGCAATAGTTCCCCAGTTGGCATATTCGGGATTGGTTTCCCAGTCCAGCGGCACTGCCGCGACCGTTGCGCATAGCGACAAAACCGCCAGCAATCCGATGATGCGTTTCAATATCGAAGTAGGCAAGGCGAGTTCCTCCTAATAAAGGGTCTTGTGGTCGTAACGATAACGAAATATGCGAGTACTTTATTACCGTAAGATATTTCATATCACAAACTTGTCAACAACTAAAACCATTTGCCGGGTGTTAATAGTTCCATTTGCCTTCGCAGAATCTGCGATTGTAGAATATCGTCTGTCCTGGATGTGACAAAATAGGTCACCTATAGGCTGTGCTACGGGGCTTGTTGAGAAACTACTCAGATGTGATTTCTGTAGTTGGAACCCTTTAGCGGTTCCGACAACTATGTTGCCGCATATACAGTTGAATTTGTACCCCGCGACGCTTGAATCGTCAGCACTAATGTTTGTTGAAATGTAATGCACAGGGAGGCACAGAGTTATCTAATTTACGCCATTCCCTATTGCGAAAACACAGAATAATTCTTGACACCTGCTCATTTGTGCAGTATCCTCCTTTTGTGTCGATAATGCCCCCAAGCTGACTATGGGAAAGGAAGACAAGGCATGCACTTCAGCAGTTTTTTTGACAACAGAGCGGCGGCGGAGTTGACTCAACCGCTTCAAACCGTCGGCAGCATCTTTTCCGTAAATGGAGTGATTGAGATGATTGACGGGAGAAATACCGGGTTTTCGGAGGCCGAGGCCACGCACCCGGAGGATATCATGTACCAGAACGCTGCAACCTGCCCTGACTGTGGAGGCGGGATGGTCCGGTACGGGAGTTGTTTCAGTTGCCTGTCCTGCGGCCTGAGTAGCTGCGGCGGGTAAGTTGCGGGGGAAACGGGACAACAAAACGAGAGGACGATATGGAGCTTGAGGAACTACAAAGATACGGCGTACCGCAACGGATTATCGATGCCTGGCTCAGACGGCAGGGAGAAACGCTGCTGCCGGTTCAGCGAAAAGCGCTGCGCCATGGGTTACTGGAGAGATCAGATCGACCGGTGCGGATGCTGGTTTCATCGCCAACATCGTCTGGTAAGTCGTTTTGCGCCGAACTGGCGATGGTGCGTGCTCTGATGGCTCGGCAGAAAACCGTCATGCTTTTTCCCCTGAAATCGTTAGTAGAGCAAAACATTCGATTGCTAAAACAGACTTACGGTCCTCTCGGGATATCCTGCCTACCGGTCAGTTCCGATTATACCGAAAACGACGCTCCCTTTGCCCGACTCGACTTCCAGACAGCGGTGGCAATCTACGAGAAGTTTGACCAATTGCTTACCTCGAACCTCGATGTACTGGCCTCAATCGGATTGATAGTAGTAGATGAAATCCAGTCGATTGCAGAGCCCGGTCGCGGGGCAACGCTGGAAAAGTTGCTGACAAAGATTCTGGCTTCTGTCTACCAGCCGTCGATTCTGGCCCTTTCGGCAGTTGTGGGCGATAGCAGCAACGCTGCCGGGCGGCTCGCCGACTGGATGGATGCTACACTGGTCGAGGAGACTTTGCGGCCGGTTGACCTGCTGCGCGGTGTTGCTGCTGAAGGACAGTTTAAGTGCCGTTCCTTTAACGAAGGGCGGGACTGGCAGGAAAAATTTGCAAAGATCGAACCGGGCGAATGTGAATTCGAAGCGTTCGTACGACAAATCAAGGCCGACAGTGGTTCGACCCTGATCTTCCTCAAATCACGACAGGGTACGATTGATTATGCTCTTAAACTGGCAGCCTCGGTAGACTGGCCGCCCGCTCGAACTGCTTTGAAACAACTCGAACAGGAAGAAACATCGTATCTGATCCGATCGCTGCGTCAAGCCATGAGCCGGGGCGTAGCCTTTCACAGTTCCGACTTGTCGCCACAGCAGAGACGTATTGTTGAACAGGCGTTTTTTAGCAAAGAGATACGGGTCCTTTTCTCAACCACTACATTAGCTATGGGTGTCAACCTGTCTGCTGACACAGTCTATCTTGAAACGGTCAAATATGTTTCAGGCGAGTACGGCACAAGGCCGGCGCTGATTCCGGTGAGCCGTGCTGAGTTCGAAAACATGGCTGGAAGGGCTGGCCGGCTCGGCACTGCCAAAGAGGGACAACCCGGCCGGGCAATCGTTCTGGCAGCATCCGAGTTTGACCGGGATGTGCTCTGGGGAAACTACATTAGTGCCGGTGAACCGGAACCGATAGAATCCACTCTCGATAGTCTGACCCCGGAGGACTGGCTGCTGGACGCTTGCGTTAGCGGTCTGGTCGACAACCCAACTAAAGCGAAGTCACTGTTGGAGCGGACGCTCTACACTCGAACGGCATCAGGCCTGAGCCACTTCGACTTGAATAAGTCAGCCGTCCGTCTGCGCGAACAAGCCCTGCTCGAATCGACAGATGTAACCTTGTCGCTAAAACCGACCGTCCTCGGTCGTGCAGTCGCAACCAGCGGGTTGAGCGTTACCGACGCCATGCACTACCTGAACACCTGCGCATCCGGTGGGCCAAATAGCTGTCCGGGCTGGATTGCATTGGCATTGAGCAGTAATAGTTGGTCGATGCCGCCGGGAATGTTACGCCGCGTCGAACTGGCCGATAACCGTCCGTTGCGAATGCTCTATGACCGGCAAGACTTTTCGCTGGGAGAAGTAGCCTGTCTTATCGGGAAACAGGTCCCACGCAGACCGTTGGCCTATCGCCAGGCCGCAGCTCTGAAAGCAACCCTGTTGCTGGACGAGTGGTGTCGGTTGACCCCCCTGGTATCTTTAGAGGAGCGATACCAGCTACACCTTGGACAGATTCTGACGTTGGCTGAAACAGCAGCGCACCGAATCTCTGCGACCGGCCTGTTGCTTCGAGCTGCTGACAATTATGACAGGGTCGGAACTGACTTGCCCGACCTGATCTTCAGTCTGAAGCGTGGATTTCCGGCTTCTTACCGTGAGTTGTGCCGCCACATGGGGAGTATTCTTACCCGGGCTGACTTCGGGGCTTTGCATGCGGAAGGAATCAATGACCTGGCTGATCTTATGCAGCTATCGCCGCAACGGCTGGAGCAGATCATAGAGGATAATGATAAACGTAAGAACATCACCGATAAACTACAATTACTTAGAGAGGCGGTTGATATGCGAACAGAAACCACAAATTCGGCTATTGTCCATCCAATGGGCCAGCTTCCACTTGTGATGGGGCATCCCGAGCGGATCGAAATCGATGGCCGTATGGAACGAGAGCGCTTTTTGGTGCGGATAAACGACTTTCCAATTCGGCTGACCGGAAAGTCATTTATGTATTTCACCAAACTGGCCTGGTCACGACAGTGTCGGGATTCGGGATGGGTTTTCAAAGAAGATATCGAGATAGGGTTTAACCAGGCACGATATCTATACAGGATGAAGAACGAGGTCAACGCCGCAACCAGTGGAAGCTGGTCAGTCTTTGAAAACAATCGGCTTGGATACTACAGGTTGTCGGTCGATCCCTCTCGGATTCATTTCAACCGTGAGATGCTGAGAGAGCATCCGGATTACGAAGTTCGGCGTCTGTTTGAAGAATCCAAGTCCGTTTCTGCCGCAACCGGCTGAGTTTTTCGGTCGGGGCAGTCAGTGATCGGCCTATACAAAAAAGGGACTTGCCAGAGGATCTGCGGGCGGGATATCCCCTCTTTTCCGTCGTTACCGCAAAAGCGGTAACTCATCAGACCTATGCCCTGCGACCTCGAATACTGAGGATCGGTACGTGCTTTTGCAGATACGACGGCACGTGCAGACATGACATCGGTACCGTACCGCTCGGGCCCAAGAAACGAACATTCGCACATGAAGTATAGCTTTACCTAACAGCCCATAAGCCGTGTCACGACTTATGCTCCTGCTCGTACTCAGGTTTGCTGACACGCAAGATGGAGTCGGCAAAATACTGACGAGAATCGAGTATATGTTGATCGATTACAAAGCCACTTTCAGAAGCCAGCTTCTCAATATCACTGATTAGATATTTGTAGGAGTACTCTGTATGAATCGGCTCCCATGGCTCTAATTCAAAGGATCGACCGATCATGTCAATATATACTGACTGGCGTTTGAGGCTGACCAGGTAGCTTTCCATCCCTCCGGAGAAAAGATCGAAAGTACCGAAATGGCGAAAGGCATCGAAGTCGAACTCGCCTCCCAGTTCTCGATTAATCCTCTCCAACAGATTCATGTTGAACGCGCGAGTTATCCCCTGAGAATCGTTATATGCCTGAAGCAGCAGTTCGATATCCTTCTTCAGATCAAAGCCGATCAACGCATAGTCTCCGTGGCTGAGACAGTTCCACATGTTTCTCAGGAATACAAGTGCCTGGACATGTGTGAAGTTGCCGATTGAGGAACCGAGAAACAGCACAAAGTTTCGTTGTCCATACCGATTATTAAGCCACTTCAGCCCGCTAAAATAATCTGAAACAAGGCCGCTCATTTCCACATCGGGGAAGCGCTCCGCCATTGACTCGGATAGCTCCTTCATGGCTGCTTCCGAGATGTCAATAGGCACATAGCGAAAATCAAGTTGCTGTGTCAGGAAATAGTCGATCAATATGGCTGTCTTTCGCCCAAAGCCGGCTCCTAATTCAACCAGATTGAACGGTTCGTTCTTGACGTAAGAAGCTATGGACCCGATTCCATTCTCGAGTATCTCCATCTCACAGTTCGTCACATAGTATTCGGGCTGCTTCGTAATACGTCGAAACAGTTCGCTGCCGACAGCGTCGTAAAGGTACTTTGACGGAATACGTTTGCGCTGTTCGGAAAGCCCAACTAGAACATCCAGAGCGAAAGCGCTCTTTTGATCAAAGGTTTCGGCGTAGTCTGATTCAGAAATAATCTTGTACGTTGCTGTCATGCAAACATGCCCCTATCTGCTATCGGCCAGTCGAAATCCTGTAAACGGCCACCTCTTATCACACTGAAAGAAGTTGCGGTACGTGGTGCGAATGTGACGTTCAGGCGTAACACAACTACCGCCGCGAAGCACCATTTGATTGCTCATGAACTTCCCATTGTATTCACCGAGCGCTCCCAATTCCTGAACGTAGCCCGTATAGGGAAGGTACGCGCTGCCGGTCCACTCCCAGCAGTCGCCTATTAGCTGCTGAACGCTTGACGATCCAGCGCATGCCACACCCGGATGAAGGATGCCCTTGTCCAGCAGATTAGGCGGGGTGTCTGCTGGGCCGTGAAGCTGCGCGGCCAATTCCCATTCCACTTCGGTGGGAAGTCGCTTGCCTTTCCAGCGCGCGAAAGCGGCCGCTTCGTAATAGCTGACATGGCAGACAGGTTCGGCGCTATCCACCTCTTTGCGTCCGGCCAGTGTCATGATCATCCAGACACCATCGCAGAAATCCCAATAGTCAGGGCTATTCCAATTGTTTAGAGAAACAGCGTCCCATCCATCGGACAGCCAGAGCAACGGATCACTATAGCCACCGTCTTCCATGAAATCGAGATACTCGCCGCATGTAACCAAACGATTTGCCAGCACAAAAGGCTGAACATATACTTTGTGTCTCGGCCGCTCGTTGTCATAGGAAAACCCATGGTCCGGGGCGCCGATCTCCACCAACCCGCCATCGAATTCGACGAACTTTAGATCCTGCACAGGCGCTCCCTGCCCTGACCCTGAAGAATCAGGATTTCGGTATGTTGGTTTAAGCGGGCTGGCAGCAAAGGCGTGTTTAACATCCATCAGGAGCAGTTCCTGATGCTGCTGTTCGTGGTGAAGCCCCAGTTCGAGCCACCCGGCAATAGAAGATCGATCATCCTCCGACCGGGAGGAAAGAAAGGCTGTCATTCGTTCGTCAATTGCGGCGCGATACGCATACACTTCTTTCACCGTTGGCCGAGCCAGCGTTCCCCGTAGATCGCGGCTAAGTCTGGCTCCAAAAGTCTGATAGTACGAATTGAAAACAAAGTAATAGGTTGGATGGTAAGGAGCGTAGTCTTCTTGAAAGCTATTCAGAATCACTTGTTCGAAAAACCATGTCGTGTGGCCGAGATGCCATTTCGGCGGACTTACATCCTTGCTCGACTGTATCACGTAGTCGTCAGGTTCAAGCGGTTCGCACAGCTTTTCAGTGGTCTGCCGGACCTGCCGATACTGCTCAATCAATTGCCCGGGATCGGTCGGCTTTACTTCTGCGACAAGCTCAAGCTTATCCATAGTATTGGTTCACTTTCTGCCCGGTGATTTGGATTGGACACCGCAGGATCACAATTTAGGGAACTTCCTGTTTTGAAGTCATCACCAACTATACAACCTCATGCGACGTTGTCAAGGGTTTGGTGTGACTGTACGACCACATGTTCTGACAGAGAGTGTTGGAAATCTCCCGAGCTGGTTATGGGAGCCCAACGCCGATAGCTACAGCCAGCGATTCTGCCGCCTCGGCTACCGACAGCCCGTCAACATCGACCAGCTTGTTGGCGCGCCGCATATTTTCATCACTGATTAGGTCAATCAGCGCCGATAGTTCATTGACCAGGGATTTGTTCTGTCTGGCCTCGGGCGACAGCAACAACACAGCGTCATACGGTGGTAGCGCCTGCTTAGGATCAGCCAGCACGACCAGATCATTCTGAACAATGCGGCCATCGGTCGAATATGCCGAAATCACGTCGACCTGCCCCGTGGCTATTGCAGAATACATCAGGGTTGGGTCAAAAGTTCGAAGTTCACCAAACGTCAAATGATAGGCATCCTTCAGAGCGGTCCACTCCGGACGGCTGTAAAATTCGTAGTCGCTCCCCATCCGCAACTGCGGCGCAAATTCGGACAGGTCTTCAATGCTCTCCAGCCCCAGGCTATCGGCCAGGGAGCAGCGAACAGCCATTGCATACGTGTTCTCGAATCCGAGTGGACCGAGGCATGCAATTCCATATTCTCTTCTCAACCATGATTTCATCTCGCTCAGCAATTCTTCAGCGTTTGTAATGTCCGAGCGTTTCATCACATTTGCCCACACCGTACCAGAATAGTCAACGTAACAATCGACCTCGTTTTCAGCCAGAGCCTGAAATAGAATGATCGACCCCATTCCAGCCTTGCGCTCGCAGGAGAATCCTGCCTCGGTAAGCCTGCTTTCCAGCAATTGCGAAAGCAGATACTGTTCTGTAAATGTCTTGGCGCCGATAGTGATTCTTCCTCGGCCAGAATCGCTTGTTCCGCCTGTCACTACCGGCAGGAGCCCGCCGACCAGCAACACAAACAGCGTACAGCCAACCGCAACGCCGAGCCTGCGATTGCGGCGCACTACAGCGATTTCAACAAGGCGAATCAACTGGTCGAGCACAGTTGCCAGCGTCGCCGCCGCGACACAGCCGACCAGAACTGCAACCGAATTGCTCGTCTGGAGGCCGCCAAATATGTAATTGCCGAGGCTCGTTGCTCCGACAGGCGTAGAGAGCGTCGCTGTTCCAACTACCCACACTGTCGCTATGCGAATACCCGCGATAATTACCGGTGTGGCCAGCGGAAGCTCAACTTTCCACAGCATTTGCCGTGAGGTCATACCAAGCCCGCGTGCGGCCTCGGTCAGATTGGGATCGACGTTACGAATGCCGGTCACTGTGTTGTGAAGGATAGGCAGCATGGAATAGAGAAACAGGGCTATCACTGCCGGAAGAAAGCCGATCTGGCTGAACAGGGTAACCATGATGGCCAAAAGCGCGATACCGGGTACGGTCTGCATCACCGATGCGAAACCAAGTACATAGCCCTGTAGCCGATCGCTTCGCGAGACAGCCAGCGCGGTAGGCAGACAAACCGAGATGCCGGCGAAAAGTGCGGCGGCGGAAAGCAGAAGATGGTTGCCCAGGTATTCGGGCAGCAACTGCAACTGCTCACTGAGCGCCTGCCATGTCATTGGCCTCCCCTCTCCCCGGCGGCCAGACGCGAGATTATGTCAGCCTGACGTCTGGGGGTTTGCATAAGTTGCTCGACATAGGCGTGGCCGGGATTGTTCAGCAGGTCGACCGGCTTGCCTATTCCGACAATTCGCCCGGACTGCATGACCGCAACACGGTCGGAGATTGCAAGCGCTTCGAGCATGTCGTGTGTGACCATTACGACAGTCGTTCCGAGCTTCTGCTGGATTGACCTGAACTCTTGCCGCAGCCGATCGCGGGTGATCGGATCGAGCGCGCCAAAAGGCTCATCCATGAGCATCAGTTTTGGCTGGGCTGCGAGTGCTCGCGCCACGCCCACGCGCTGTTGTTCCCCCCCCGACAACCCCGATGGGAAACGCTGGCCATAGTGCGCGGGATCCAAACCGACCAGTTGGAGTAGATCGTCGGCGCGAGATCTTATCCGGCCTGCGTCCCACCCCAATAGCGTCGGAACAATCGACACGTTCGCCCGAACGGTCAGATGTGGAAACAGACCGATCCCCTGAAAGACATAGCCAATCTGTCGGCGCAGCATGACCGGGTCAGTCTCGCGAATTGACCTACCGTCGATCAAAACCTGCCCGGATGTAGGTTCCACCAGTCGGTTGATCATCTTGAGGGTTGTTGTCTTGCCGCAGCCCGATTCACCAACGAGGGCGAGCAACTCACCTCTGTGAACTTCTATGTCGATCCCGGCAACCGCTGGCTCCTGCCCCAAGTCGTAGACCTTAGTTATCCCTATAAGCTGCAACATACGAACGGAGTATAGCTCATGGAATTGCCGCAGGAAATGATACTTTGTGAGTATAAACTGATCGAAGCCACCGTCGGCAGCATTACGACCGCCTTCTGACATGTCAAGAGACGAACAGGCCCTCTTGTTGTGTTAGACAAGCCGCACAACACAACCCAACAAGAAACGGCGCCAAATCGATGGCGCCGCATAAAGTCCGATATCTTAGGTCGCAAATCAGTCAAGCACAAAATCTACTTTATAGGCAACCCAGATTTTTACCGGACGACCGTTCTGAATTGCCGGTTTGAACGTGTTCTTGTATGCCGCCTTCACAGCAGCTTCGTCAAGCGAGACCGTTCCGGAAGACTTCCCCACAATGGCATTACGGACATTCCCTTCTTCGTCGACAAGAGCCTTGACCCAGACAACTCCTGTCAAACCGGCTTGCTTGGCCATTCGCGGATATTCCGGTGTCGCCTCATGGATCATCTCAGGCTGTATTTCAACAGGAACAAATTCATCCGGAGACGGCAGATAATCATCATCGGAAATATCGACTACGATGTCTCCATCACCGGTAGCAGAAATATCGGGCGCGACAATGTCAGCCAGTTCGTCGCGACTGGCAATGACAACATCCTCGTCAATGAGCTCGTCGTCGGCCACCGGCTTGGGAATACCAACCTTCGGCGCGGCGATTTCAGGCGCCTGTACCTTCACCTGAGGCGGCTTCTGAGCGATACTTGGTGGTGGCCCCAGATCAGCGACAGTTTTGATAACGACTGTTCCCTCCGCCGTCATATCCTCATGTGTCAACACCGACACAAGCCAGGACACTAGCAGGATCGAGCCAACAAAAGCGGCCGTAAGGATACTTCCCATCATGAAATTACGTTGATACTTTGCCTTAAGTTCGAAGGCTCCGTAAGGCGAGTACAATGCGCTGTGACTGTTAGCCATTACAATTCTCCCCTGCCCATTGCCTCTTCTACAGCGGCAGCCATTATCTTGTCGTCACGAGCTTCCCAATCTCCGATTGCGTATCGATATGAGAATTTGATGTCTTTTGGCAGCTCCTCAACTTTGACGCCCTGCTGTTTGGCCATAAAAGCGTTCCAGGATCGCTCGATCAGATCGACTTCATCGAGTATATTGACCATGTCGGTATAGGTGGCCTTCTCATGAATAAGTACCAGCGTATTGAGCCTGTTGTTCAGTCGATTCTGCGCTGTCAGCAACCCGCGTAATGTGTCCGGCCAGAATACGTAGCCGAGACTGTCCGGTGCGTCAGGCTTTCCCGGCAACAACACGGGCAGATTGTCCGGAGTTGGCATCTTATGGTTCCACCAGAATCTACTCTCCTCGTCGACCCGAATAGTCAAGAGATTGGATTCCTTTACCAAGATATCATCATCTACGCTTTCTGCGGGCGGGAGGTTTATCTCCATCGCCTGAGGCATGGCAAAAACAGTAGATACCATGTAGAAGATCAGCAGCAGGAAAGCAATGTCGACCATAGGGGTCATGTCAATGCGAATGGAGATTCGACGTTTTGGACGCCTGAGGCCTTTCTTGCCGCCTTTTCCTTGCCGTTCAACTACATCACCGGCCATAGAATACCACTCTCCTCTCGCCTATCACTTTGTACACCCGGAAGCACATGAGAGATGCCCATAAGTATATATTAGTTTCCGGGCTCAAGTCTCAAGCTCATTGTCAGTCACAATCAGGAATCGCTCCAGATGGTTTTCCTGCATCTTCTTCATAACTGCCTGCATAGTGCCAAAACTGGCCCTCCTATCAGCCTTGATTACGATAAGGGCTTTGATGTTCTTGGCACGAGCTTTGTTGATCTCGGGAGCAACGTTATACTTATTGCAGATACGCACCGTCCTGATGGTAGTCCGAACGTCCACACCATCAATGTTGATCGTGCCTATCTGAACGTAATCAACGTAGATTGAATCGTACTGGTTGACCGTGATATTGATAATATCTTTATCCGGCAGCTCAATCTGTGAATGTGATTGCGGCAACTCGACGGCACGCGCTTCCGGCGGCTTAAATGTAGTGGTCGCCATATAGAAGATAAGAAGCAGAAAGGCGATATCCACCATCGGGGTCATGT
This sequence comes from Candidatus Zixiibacteriota bacterium, assembly GCA_046754125.1. GTDB lineage: Bacteria > Zixibacteria > MSB-5A5 > GN15 > FEB-12 > JBHHVC01. The sequence goes on along the minus strand of JBHHVC010000026.1, from coordinate 6,376 downwards.
CAATGCGAATGGCAACACGCCGTTTTTTCTTTATCGCCACGGATCAGATTCCTTCTTTATCTTTCAGGATCTCAAGCACCTCGAATGTCGCTTCGTCCGTCGTATAATTGAAAGCGTCTACCTTGTTGACAAAAAAGTTGTAGAAAAAGATTCCCAGTATGCCCGAAAGCAGACCGCCAGCCGTGTTTACCAAAGCCTCGGATATACCGGTGGCCAGAGCAGTCGCGTCAATAACGCCCCCCTCAACATTTCCTGTGGCAGCGAAGGCGCGAATCATCCCGATAGTTGTTCCCAGCAGCCCGACCATTGTTGCAATCGACGCGATAGTGGACAACGCAATCAGGTTTCGTTCGAGGAGTGGACCTTCAAGAGCGTTAGCCTCCTCAATCGCAGTCTGAGTGAGCTGAATGCGCTTTTCTCGCTCAACGTTCTGTTGCTCACGCACTGTGTTGTAGCGTTCGATTCCCGAACGGAGAACATTGGCGGTAGTACCCCTCTGTTTATCACAAGCAGCAAGAGCACCCTCAAAGTCACCACTTTTGAGCAAGGTGATCAGCTTCTTGAAGAACACCTGCACCGAGCTTTGACCCTTGGCAACTTTGTACAATGAAATATAGCGCTCGACAATAAATACAAGCAGCATGATAAAGATCATGATCAACAGGACAACCAACGGGCCACCCTGATATATCGAATGCACAATTGGGTTTTCTGATGTGCGAAACACACCGTACCACAGGCCGAAGCCGATAGCGAATGCTGCCAGCGCATTGACAGCCACGAAAATAGTCTGTTTTACCACCTTACAGATTCCTCCAGAGAAAACATCAACAAGTAGATTATATTTCGCTTCCTTTTGCGGCCACAAGTATGAAGCCACCTATAGTCGTAAACACACCCCAACTGAGCACCCCAAGAAATGCGCCGGGACCATAGCTATCCCCAATGCTGGTGAAAAGAGCCTCGGCATCGAAACCATACTCACTGCCGAGGAATGACAGCACAAACGCAAACAAGAAAAGTAGAATCGGGAACCAGTTGAACCTGAGTATCTTTTTCAGCGCCAGCGCCCTCTGATCAGCATCTCCCTTCACTCCGTACATACCGTAGAGCGTATAGGCAGGCAGAACCAGACAGGCCAACGAATATATCAACATTAGAATTGCAGAAATAAAGATAATGCCACCTGAAGAGAAGACGTATGATCCAATACTCCCCAGCGAGACAAACGTGCCCAAACCCGAAAGATGTCGATACTCCTTATGAATCTTCTTCTTGGCTATATAGCCGTGAATAACTTCCTCCGACGCGCTCACTCTAGTATGTCCCGCCTCGGGTGTCTCGGCTTGAACTTGATCGGTCGACGGTTCAGCATCCTCAATAGTCGCCGCGATCTGTGTCGTCGAGTCTGATTCTGTAATGGCAACAGAATCGCCGGTCGCAAGGATCAGCGAATCGTCCCCATCGACGACCGTACTGTCATCCATCACGCTATTTGCAGGTGCGGCAACTGCCTCCTCGACAATTTCGTTATAGGCTCCGTACCAGGGGATGAATAGAGAGAGAACGATTACAACACAGGCCGCAGTCATGACAGCACGATCCGTTAGCGAGACACGCTCCTCAAGCAGCGTACACTGCTCCCTTGTAATCTCTCCCTTAGCCTGCCGAGCGCGAACCTCGTCGACCAGCTTCTGTTTTTCCTGATCAGACTTAAACAGGTCCTTAGGTTTACTGGGAAAAACGTCAAAACCGATAAACGTGAATCGCTGGTCCTCGCCAACTCTCTTCAGCGGGCCGCTCTTGTCGGCTTTGCTCGATTGCTTTTTCTTCGAATTGTCCGCCATTTATTTCCTCATTGCCTGACGCAATTCTCTCCTAGAATTCAAATCTAGTGTCAGCCTGCCCTTTCTTGGCTTCATCGTTTCCTGGCTCACACTTGAGCACCTTGCCGTACCAATCGTAGGCATTCTTGAAATCTTCTCCGCCGTTTTCCTTAGCGGCAATTTTATCGGCCGCCCGCAAATGGTAACATTGTGCGATCCATAATACAAGGTCAACATCGCCACAGGCGCCGCTCTTCTTCGATGCGCACCGGTAAGCGCCCTTAAGATACTTCAGAGCGCGGCCATAGTTCCTTGTGCACAGCCCACCAAAATAGGCATACCCCAGCGATTTTTTCGCCACGCAATTGTCCGGCTCCAGTTCAAGTAGTTTTTCGAAATAGCTAATGCCGTTGCCGCAGTCTGACAGCTGGTACAGATAGGTATTTGCAATCATGCCGATTATCTTGCTATCCGGTTTGGCAAACTCCATATATTTCAACATGTAGTCAATTGCCAACTGAAAATAGTTGACATTGGGGTCTATTCCGCCAAAGCCCGGTGTAGCATCACCGCCATCTTCTTCTTCAAGCTCGTCAATGTCAATGTCGTCATCGTCCACACCCGCATTGGCGATATTGAGCGCACAGTATCCGGAGTTCTTGTAGATTCCGGCATAAGTTGAGTCAATGCCAAGCTCTATGCGTTTGTCATAGTATTCGATAGCCTGGGCATAGCTCTTCATCGTGTGGTAAGCGACAGCAATATTGTACAGCACCCGCTTCTGATCAGGACGATCAGATAGTGACTTCTTGTAATAGTCGATAGCCTTCGAATAATCTCTGTCCGGCTTGCGGTAGTAGTAACAATCTCCGAGTAACTGATACAGTTCGGCATCCTTTATCGACGACAAGTAACTGTCACCTTGAGCCGACACCCATTCGATATGCTTCTCGAGCATCTCAGCGGCCTTGGGGAAGTCCTTTGTGCCCCACAGCGACTTTCCGTAGTGGAAGTAAATGTCCCTCGGTTCTACAGGAATAGCCAGCACCTGGTCAAAGTACTTCCCTGCCTCCTCGAACGCGAAGATGTTCACATAAGACATGGCCAGTTCAAAGAAGACTCGCACATTAGAACTGTCCGGCATGGCATTGGTAAGCTCAAGATATCTCTTGTATGAACCGATTGTTTCTTTGAAGCGGGCCGTTCGTTCGCTGCGAGTGCGAGTGGAACGTGCCGCTTTGAAGTAAATGCCTCCGGCCCGCATCCAGGCGGGAGCATGGGTGGAGTCCTTTTGAAGCACAATCTTTAGCTTATCGATTGCACAATTGTAGTCTTTCATCTCAAGACAGGCTTCCGCCCAGTGGAAGTAAACCTCAAGTGACGCAGTGTCGCTTTCGAGGGCCTTCTTGTATTCTGCGATGGCCAATGATGGGATGCCCTGATAGAAATTGGCGTCCCCAAGATGAATATGATACGTCGCGTTGTTCGGTTCCTCCACTAGCGCCTGACGAAAGGCTCGATCTGCGTCCTGCCAGTGTTCTTCAGCCATCAAAACCTCACCGTAGCCGTCTTCAAACATACCGCCGACCTTCTTAGCCTTCTTTCTGCCCTTATCCATCGCATCCCTGGCGGCATCCAGGTTACCCTCGCGAAGGTGACAGAGTCCAAGGTAGTATAATGCCGTCCAGAACTTCTTCTTTCTCTTCAGGGTGAGCTCGAACTGCTCTTTGGCATCGGCGGCTCGGCCCTGCTCAAAGTAGATTGATCCCAATGTGAAGTAGTTCAGATGGTATGACGGGTCATGTTCGATTGCAGATTGCAACATATCGATGGCTCGTGCCGTATCACCATTAGTGAGAGCCGTCGCAATTTCCGGCCGGATATCCTCCGCTGGAACGCTCCCAGCAAGGAAAGCGGTACATAAAAAAATAGCCACTATGCGTTCAAAGGCTATGCTGCGCAATGCTTTTTCCTCATTCGTTCGATCAAGACCGCCAAGATATAGCCAACATGTTTTTTGTCAAGCGAAACTTTGAAACCGAGCGGGTTCTAAGCCGCCCAGCGTCATGTTTTTCAATCCATCGGCCGGGACAAACAGAGGTTGCGGTCCACTTGTACCATCAGGTTTGCAACCGACAAGATCCCGATCGCTGACTGCGCCGCACCGGACAATACCGGCGAATAGAATAGCAACACGTACATGGCTGTGACCAGAACAATCGCAGATGCCCAAAGGTCCAAAGCTCTCGCTACTGCTTCCATCCTGTCTGTCCTCCTAAGTTATACAACCTTATCCTGATTTCCTTCCCGCCCGGATCGGCGGGAGAATATCTGACCAGACTTGTCTCAACTTGTGTGCCGACCAGCGAATTGAGATTATTGAGGATTGTTTTCTACATGCAGCACAACACGTTACTCTGCCGTCCCTAAACCATCAGATACTATCCCCTCAAACGGGGCGCAGGAATTGCGTCCTCAGGAATTAACCGGTATTGGCTAAGTTGCTGATAATACTTAACTTAAAAAACTAACGGCGATTCCTGCAGAACAAGCCAATAGAAGTGAGTTCGTATGGCTGTACTATTGGAAAAAACGAAATCAGCTAGACCGGAAAACGGCACAGGGTTACCGAGATAGTCAAGAGCCGGATAAAACTTCAGGTTGTCGGCAGCCCGGCGAACAGCCGATCGAACCTTCTCTACGCCGGAACTGATCCGTCTGACCGATACCTTCCCTCTCTCCGAAATTGACAGCAGAACTTGAACAGAGTCTAAGATCCCTCCAATGGCGCGAGAGACAGCAAGCCTCTCTCCGTCAATGTTCGGCCTGATCGGCTTGGACAGCAGACCGACAGTGTCTGCAAGCACCAAAACCTGCCGACGCCCAATCAAAGGAAGATCGCCTGCAATTCCTGCATCGTACGGCAATGTCGGATAGCTGATCTGAGAGAAGAACCTGATTAGTAGAAAAGCATCGACCGTCACGCGCTTATGTCGGACCGATGCCGGAACGTACTGAGCCCACTGAGCAGCGGATTCAAGTTGCATAGAGTAAGCCCCATAAGTGGACAGAACTGTACTGACATCTGAGGCACGTCCGTTTGAGTCGATTTTCAGAGCCAGAAGTGTGAACGGCACGCGTCCCGTGGTATCGTCTGCCGCCGGATTGGCAAAGAACGATCCAAATTGCCACACAGAAGGCGGACGGACATCGTTGAGTGTCAGCGCGAGAAAGTACAAATCCCGGTCAGCCACGACTGCATTGTGATCTACAGGAAAGAGCAGCTTGGCCTGTTTTGATCGTTGACGAAAGTGAGCCAGTACGGGCAGGACGCAACCGATGGGACTGTCGTCGAACCGCCCCGGCTCAAATGACATGCCGCTGACCTGATGCTGCAAATACGCGGCAAATGCTTTGTAGGATGAATCGGTCGCTTCTATAGAGTTGACCTGCCCGGTCCTGGAAATCTCAACTTTGATCGGCACGACAAGTTCGCCTGTAAAATAAGGAGGATTCTGCACGGGCAGTTCGTTTACGAACTCAGTCGGATAAGCAAGCTTAAGACCTAGATACTCTGGTCGATGCGTCGACTGTTCACCGGCCACCGCTCCACAAATGCAGATAGTCGCGGGCATAATTACGCCGACAACGATGGCTTGAAGGCTCTTCATCGACGTACCATGATTCAGTTTATCATGCTCTGGTCGTTCCACTCGCCCTCTTCACTCAGGAAAAAGCCACTGTAGGGCCTAATACCACTTCGGGACGAACTTATAACCATAGCTGATTACTCCGCTATGACCCTCGGTCTGGACGCGGCGGAATTCCAGCCGCACTTCCATGCCAATCTTCACTTTGTCAACATCGCAGTCGGTCATTTGGGCCATGATCCTGGTCCCGTCCGTAAGTTCGGCGATGGCCAGCGCGTAAGGCGACAAATCCCCCCACTGTTTTGGAGCGATGCGAATAACTGTATATGTAACGATCTTGCCAGTGTCAGGCAGGTTGACCATTTTGTTTTCAGTATCTCCTGTCTCGGGATCGATATCGCGAGGCGGGAAATACGTTTTGCCGCTTTTCTTGAACTTCGTTGCCTCCAAACGATAGCGTTGAGCGTATTCTCTCCAGTTTCGTGCGCTGAACATCGCCATCACGCCACCTCCAATATGTGCACTACCGACGACGCACCGGAACCACCCATATTCTGTGTCATACCTATTGTGGGCCTGTTTGGTATCTGTCGTCCGTTCTCGGCTATTTGAGTAAGTTGTTTATAGACCTCCACAATCTGCGCTACACCTGTTGCTCCGACCGGATGCCCCTTGGATATTAGGCCGCCGGATGAATTGATTGGAAATGATCCCTCGAGCGATGTCTCCCCGGCCAGCGACGCTTCGCCTGCCTTGCCCGGTACGAACTTGCCAATCGACTCGGCAACTATCAGTTCGGATACTGAAAAGCAGTCGTGTACTTCGGCAAAGTCTATCTGGTCGATTGATTTCCCCGCCATAGCCAAAGCCTTCCCGGCAGCAATACTTGTCGACTTGATT
>JBHHVC010000025.1:0-21162 GCA_046754125.1 Candidatus Zixiibacteriota bacterium | reverse complement strand
ACTATCTATAACACTATGGCTTCGGCTGAGCCGACTGCTAGTTCTGGTCTTCATTATCGGGAGGCTTCTTAGCGGACTGATGGTCCTCATTGTCCACAGATTTCGCGGCCGCATCGGTCGTTCCCGCTTTCGGACTTGATTCAGGAGCACTCTTCTTAAGTTCATCGACATAGTTCATTCGCAGTTCATAAAGGGCGTGCTTGAGAAGCCTGGCCTCGTCATCAGTGAGGTTGGACTCCATCTTTCGTTCGATCATGGCCAGCATGTCGATTGAGTGTTTGGCCATATCTAAATCGCGCTCGACTTTGCCGGTAATCGGCGAAGCAACTTTGCCCATTTGCTGCATAGCACCTGCCTGAAGCGACACCGCAAGCTGCAAAAAATGCGGATCTATAGGTTCCTGCGAATCAGTCATGTGCGTCCTCCATTATCTACCAACAGTATTCCACAGTAGACTATCCGCCACCCAACCTGGGATGGCCGACGCCGGCTGTTGACCGCAAAGATGAATACAGGTTTCGATACTCGGTGTCAAGACGATTATCGCCCTCGAATAGTTTCTGCAGCAGTATGCGCGCACCTTTGATCAGATCATAATCGCTCGAAAGGCGAACCGCTCGCAGTTCAGGCATACCGGATTGACGCACGCCAAACATCTCCCCCGGCCCCCGAAGCTCAAGGTCTGCCTCGGCAATTCTGAAGCCATCGTTTGTCGATACAAAGCAGTCCAGTCGTTGACGAGCATAATCAGCGATTGGTGTATAGGCTATCGCCACTAGAGTAGATTGCTTGTCACCTCGACCGATACGACCGCGCAATTGATGAAGAGTCGCCAGGCCGAATCTCTCAGCATGTTCAATTACCATGATGGTGGCATTCGGGTTGTCCAGACCAACTTCTATCACAGTGGTCGAAAACAGGACCGCAATCCTTCCATCGTGAAACTCTTCAAGCAGCTTGTTGCGTTCGGCCGATTTGACTCTGCCGTGGACTATTCCAGTTGGAATCCCCTCGAAGAAGTCCCGGACCAGATGACCGTATTCCTCCTCGACGCTCCTGAGTTCAATTTGGTCAGATTTCTCTATTAGCGGAAAAACTATGTATGCCTGTCGCTTCTTCTCTAGTTCGCTGCGTACGAATTGATACACTTTGTCACGTGTTTCTCCGGAACGCCAGACGGTCCTGACCGGCATGCGACCGGGTGGCAACTCATCAATCGTCGATATATCCAGATCGCCGTACAATGTTAAAGCCAATGTACGTGGAATAGGAGTGGCAGTCATCACCAGCAGATCCGGGTTCTCCCCCTTGGCGTAGAGTCTTGCTCGCTGTTCCACGCCGAACCGGTGTTGCTCGTCTATTATCACCAGAGCGAGACACTTGAAAGTAACGTAGTCGTACATCATGGCATGAGTGCCAAAGAGAATCTGAACCTCGCCCGAGGCGCACGCCTGGCCAATAGACTTCTTTTTTGCTGCAGGCAGCGACGCTGTAAGCAACGCGCACCGCATGCCCAGGGATTCCAAAGCTCGCTTCCAGTTGCGAAAATGCTGCTCGGCCAGAATCTCCGTCGGGGCCATAAACGCAACCTGCAAATCGTTTTCTGCTGCATAGGCGGCCGCAGCGACAGCCACGACCGTCTTCCCACATCCGACATCCCCCTGTAACATGCGCGACATTGGACGTTCGGTTTGCAAATCATGAAATATGTCGTTGGCTGATTTGCGCTGGCCATTGGTTAGTTCAAACGGCAACGACTCTTTGAAGCGGGCAAACATAGGACCTGGCTTTCGGTAGCTATGCGACTTCTTCGTTGTTTGTTTCTGGTGTTTGTTACGCATAACAAGATATTGAAACTGAAGTAACTCGTCGAATGCCAGTCGCCGACGACCGTGCTCGATCTGCTCTCGACTGTCGGGATAATGAAGCGACCGAAGAGCCTCATGCAGAGGCGGCAGAGCGAGTGTGGCACATTCCTGCCCTGGGAGATCATCCTCAGTCGTCTCGACAAGGTTCTCGAAGACATAAGTAGTTATCCTGCGAATACCCTTGCTGTTGAGCCCAATTCTATTCAGCTCGCTTGTTTGCGGATAGACAGGGATGATACGCCCGGCGTGTACCATTCGATCGGATCCTTCGTCGAGACGTTCGAGATCGGGGTGAATTATCTGGTACCCTTGAAAATAGCTTACCGTGCCGGTAGCAGCATACACCTGCCCTTTTTCGAACCGACTCTGCATGAAGCGATTGACTTGAAAAAAGAGCAACGAAATGGGGCCGGAATCGTCCTGCAGGATTACTTCGTATCGTTTGCGACGACCGTACAGAACGCCGTGAGCCTTGACCTCGCCAATGATTGTTGCCGACTGATCAACTCTTAATTGGCTGATTGGTAATACCGTGGTGCGGTCGAGGTAGTTGCGAGGCAGATAATACAACAGGTCACGAACACTTATCAGCCCGTGATTCGCCAGCGCTTTGGCTTTTCTTGGGCCAACGCCCTTGACGTACTGCAACGGGGAATCGAGTTTAATCTCGGCCACGATTGGAGTGTGTCGCATAGCGTCGTGGATGTCAATCAATAAGTGAGGCAGTTTCCCCAAAGAAGCTGTGGCGTTCAGAGATAAGACTAAATATGAAGCAGGTCGTGCGTATGCCTGACACGCCACTTGGTCGAGCTTCCTACGTCCGGTCTTTCCTGCGAAAGAGTCGAGATCTCCCTATGGGGCCTCGAAAACGCTATGATTATTCACCGTCGCTTGACGTTGGAGTACGCCAGTAGTCCCGCATAAGTTCGCTTAACCACAGTGGCTGGTGAACCTCCGAACATGGCAAAAACTCCCTTATAACCGGCTTGATGTCAAGCACCGGCGTCCCGTCGACAGCATCAAGTACTGATACGGTCAGTTCGCGATCACTCACTTTCAGCAACTTGACCGTGGTCAGCCCCAGGCGGTTCACTCTGTTTTTCGCACGCTGAGCAAGAATTCCGACCTCCGGCCAGTCGGGATTGTTTCGCGGACGGCGCGAGCCATAGAATTCAGTAGACGAATCACAGCGGTGAAAATGAAATACTATATCCAGATGCGAGAACTCCTCGATTCCCCTCAAAGCGTCGGCAGAAATGCGCGGAACAAGCCTTATCTTTGAAATCAGTCCACCCCAGTAGTCATCGGATAGATCATACCGACAGTTGGAAACATAAGCAATCGGATCCATCTCTATCCTGCCCGCAAAGTTCTTCTCGGTCATATGGACACTTTGCCGAAGCTGTTTTGGGCGTATTCAGCAGAGAATGGAATCTTCACCGCATCACTCTCCTCTACATACTTGTGAATAGCACAATGTAGCCAGCCTCACGAGGTCTGCATACTTCCATTCCCCCTGATCCTGCAGCAGTTTTGGAAGGTGATTCGGCAACCCCTTAATCCCAAGGTGAGCACCGCTGAGAGCTCCAGTCATAGCTGCCGTGGTATCAACATCACCGCCGACCGCAATTGCTGTAGAAACTGCTTTCAGATAGCTATTAGGATGTCGCAGAAATGAATACAGACTCCAAAGTACACTAGGTACTACAAACGGTGAGATGCCGGGCCAGCCGTCGATATGATCATCTGGTTTGCCTGCTGTGGCAATGATGCCAACCGCATCGAGAGGGTTGAGTTCGACCCATTTCGGGAGATTCCTGAGTAGCTCTGAAAACTCTTCATCGTAATCGGAAGTCCAGTCGGCCAACTGGCCAACGAATCCTGACGGATCATCAAGTTGGTCACTAATGACTAGAGCTACAGCCCCAGCTATTGCTATCGAGCCCACTGCGCAGCGCGGGTCGTGGTGAGTGATCCAACCCTGCTCGTACGCTACCCGAACCATTTCTTGCAGTCTGTCATGGTAATAGAGCCCCACCGGCGCCACACGCATCGCGGTACCGTTTCCTGCAGAAGGTGGAGCGACTCCAGATTTTTTCCAGGAAACCCCCGCATTTAACTGACGGGCTGCCTGATCGCAGGCGATTCCTCTCCCAACAATCTTGTCTGAACGAAATATGCTGCCTATTCGTTCTGCGTAGTCCTCTGGCACCCACCCGTTGTTACGAACAAGGCTATCAAGAAGCTCCCGGGCAAGCTGTGAATCATCAGTATATTGTCCAGACCACTCCGCTGTCGGAGGCAATTCACCCCCAAACCAGCGGCTCATATGATCTTCAACATAGCGGCCACATTCCGCTCCGTCCTTACCCTCAACCTGAAGGCCGAGCGCATCTCCCAAGCACTGGCCAATAACACAACCAACGAATCTTGACTCAAGATTTGAGATAGTCACAGCAATTCAGGCTTCCTTATCGGCCAATATGTTATCCTCAGCATCTATATCGTAAACTTTCCATTTCGATATATTACCTTGCCGTCGGCGCGAATCTCCGAATCCTTCTTCAGATTGCAAACCATATCCCAGTGAATGGCGCTCTTATTCTTTCCGCCGGTTTCGGGATAGGATGCCCCCACTGCCAGGTGGCAGGTGCCACCGATCTTCTCATCAAAAAGCGTGTTGCGGGAGAAGCGCTTGATCCCGTAGTTGGTTCCGATTGCAAACTCGCCCAGATACCGCGCCCCCCGGTCAGTGTTGAGCATCTCCCTGAGGAAAGCGCCGTTCTTGTCCGTCCTCTCTGATACAACCTTCCCCTTCTTGAACTCAAGTCGAACATTCTCCACCTCGCGCCCAAGATACACTGCGGGAAAGGTATACCGAATCACCCCTTCGGCGCTGTTCTCTATCGGACTGGTGAATATCTCACCGTCGGGAAAATTTTCGTGTCCGTCACAACTTATCCATTTACGACCACCAACACGAAGCTGAAGATCAGTGTCCGGGGCAAGCACGTGAATATGTTTTGACCTGTTGAGTATTCTCACAAGACGGTCCTGGTCCTTACCAACTTTTCGCCAGTATGCGACAGGGTCTTTTCGATTCAACTGTCCTGCATCAAAGACAAATTCCATATAGTCGGCCAGCGACATGTCCGCATCCTGCGCGTCGGCCTCGGTCGGGAACTGTGTCCCGCACCAGCGCAATTCGCCCCCGGCGGCCCGCTTGAAAAACGTGTCCATAAGTGGTTTCTTAGCCTTTTGCAGCACAGCCTGCTTTCTTGGATTTACTCCGCTAAGGTACCGCGTATTAGCTGCTCCCCAGATGCTCAGATATGCATCGATCTTTCGCACTTCAAGGCGCGCCGCAGGTGGAAAACATCCGATCTGGGCGTCGTTTCCGTGCTTCAGTAAATACTCTTCGTTTTGAGGTATAAGCACCTTTGTATAGGGATAAGCGCCTGCATCGAGTGCTCTTTCATACACGGCTGTGATCAGCGGCAACGTTGCCACTTCCCCCTGAATCTTCAGAATCTGTCCTTTTTTCAATCCGAGTGAATAGCGTATCAACAGATCGGCAAGTTTCTTTACTCGTGGGTCCATCCTTTATTTCTCCGATATATTACGTTCACTACGCTGGTGAGCTCAACCCTGGGTCGACTTATCATTATGCTTTTCAATGTCGCGCAGCAACGTTGTTAGTGTGCTGATGCTATCGATGAACCAGTCCGGCTGCGCCGCCCGCATACGATCTTCGCACCCGTAGGGAGACCTGACTCCGATGGCCGGCAGGCCGGCCGCATGGGCAGCCAGCACGTCATTTTCTGTATCGCCGACAACAAGCGTGTTGTCTGCCGTTGCATTCATCCTTCCAATCATTAGCAGCATTATATGGGGGGCGGGTTTAACCTGGTCTACCTCATCCCCTCCGGCGACGGCTACAAATCTGTCGCTCCAATCAAACGCGCTCACGATGCCGTCAATGTGCACCCTGATCTTGGTGCTGGCGATGCCCAGCTGATAGCCATCTTGACTTAGCCGCTCAAGTATCTCAGCGACTCCCGCAAGCATGGTCGTGCTCGACACGACAGTTTCAGAGGCTTTTGTCTGGAAATGACGGTAAAGTTGCTTCACCGGAACATCGGTAAAACTCTGATACATTCGACTGAGCGGATACCCGATGAAGGGTTTGATTTTCTCGGCCGGTTGCTCCGACTCTCCCATCATTCTGAGCGAGTAGTTGACCGCCTCAACAACCCCATCCGACGAATCGATAAGTGTGCCGTCCAAGTCAAAGATGATGTTTGGATACTTCAATGAAAGAGCCTGTCTACTTTTCCGACCAGCTCACTTAAGGACACCTCGTAGACATTATCAACTATACCCAGATTCATGGTGGCAACAAGAATAGAGAATTGGTCGACCGAAGTCAACGGCCAGTTTCCTTCCAGGGGAAGACCATCGGGCACAGACAGATAGTCTGCCACTCCATCGACCACTAGCACACCATCGAACAGTTCGATTCCCTCCGCTGGCAGACCGATTACCAGACCATTGATCACTCGACCCGACTGATTCGAAAAACGAACTATGTCGTATCTCTCTGGTAGCGAATGGAGAATCGGTGGAGTGACTGCAAAGAACTCCACGAAATAGTCCAAGCGGCTTGCTTTCATCAATTCCCCTTCGGAATAAATAGGACTGAGCCGATTGTCGCTCAGCACAAACAACTCCGGCCGATTTACAATTCCAAAATTGACCAGAGCGATCGGACAGAACAGCTGGTAGGCCAGGCCGATCGCAAAAAAAATAATTCGTGCACGACGAGTTCGTTCTCTTCGCTTTATGCCGGCCCGGGCAATCCGGCCCAGATCAGCAAATGTGAACAGATAGAACAGAACGGGCAAGCCGACCGTCACGAGCATGACCGGATTCGACACCGACACAAAACTCGTGACAGCGAACAGAGCAACGCCAATCAGCATGATCAAGAAGACAAACAGTCCAAAGACGAAGTCACCATTGCAAACATGACCCAGCCCTGGCAACAGTAGATTTAGTAACCAGACGAATCTGGGCGAAGAAGTTGCTGTAGTAAAAGTTATGTGCTTCGTTGGTCTGTTCATAAACGGTACAGAATTAAGCCGCCCGCTTGCAGGCGGACGAGCCAAGCCGATACAATATAACGTCTTATTGCCATGGCTACAGGTGATTAGACGATGCTCACAAAAAAAAGTTGCGAAAACGAATGATAGTGTATTCCATAAGCACAGTGGGAACAACATGTTAGGAACACCGCAAACAATTGCGCTGGGGTCCGGGAACAAACACTGCCCGGTAAGCGTATATAATACAGCAAGATACACGACACGCCCGGAACCGTCACTACTTGACAGCGGCGCATTTTCGGTTATTATGGATTCGAAACTGTTCGACTGATTCGGAGGAATAGATGGCTCGATTTTCTGTTCAGCTCTTTGGCATCACGGTTTTTTCTATGGCCCTTATCTGGTTTGTAGGATCGGGTGAGGCGGTTCAAAACGCTGGTGACGACGATCCCGTACTATGGGCCGATACAGTCCATATCAATATTCCGGAACAATCGGCAACTGGTGAACAGCCCCCTCGTGGAAAACGGGATACGTTCTTTCGAGACGTCAAGAAACTGACTCAGACTGCGTTCAACATCAGGAACCAATACATGGAGGAAGTCGACACCGAAGAGATTATCAAGGCGGGCATTGTCGGCATGCTCTCCAACCTTGATCGCTTCTCAGTGTTGATGGAAAAATCGTCCTACGACGCACTGATGGAATCGACCCACGGTAAGTACGAAGGCCTGGGAATGCAAATTGATGCGCGCGATAACCACATCGTAATCGTTGCTCCGATCGAGGGCACACCGGCCTTCCGGCGTGGGTTGCGCGCAGGAGATGTGATCTGGGAAATCAGCGGCAAACCAACTGAAGGGATGAAATCATCTGATGCCTCTAAGCTCATGCGCGGGAAGGCTGGAACATCAATCAAGCTTCTTATCAAGCGAGCAGGAATCCCCGATCCAATAGAGTTCGAAGTCGAGCGCGCTGTCATCGAGCTAAAGTCGGTAAACTACTTCGGGGTGGTTCCCGGTACTGATATAGGGTATGTGCGTCTCTCTCGGTTTGCCGAGGAAAGCAGTCATGAACTGCGACAAGCTATCGGCGAATTGAACGAGAAAGGTATATCGAGCCTGATTTTCGACCTGCGCTCAAACGGGGGCGGCCTGCTCGATCAGGCCAAAGAAACCGGCGAACTTTTTCTCGAAGATGGTCAGGAGATTGTCTATACTCGTGGAAAGTACTCTGACACTGAAAGGCACTATCGCAGCGAGCGGCCCCAGTTGCTTTCCTCCAACAAGCCCTTAGTAATTCTGGTTGATGGGGGAACCGCGTCCGCTTCAGAGATCGTTGCCGGGGCTGTACAGGATTGGGATCGTGGCCTGATCGTAGGTAGCCCGACATATGGAAAAGGCCTTGTGCAGCAGATATTCCCGATCAGTTCCGACGGAACGATGGCATTGAAGCTCACCACAGCCAAGTACTATGTCCCATCGGGACGTTGCATCCAGAAGCCGGAGAAACAAAGCAAGAAACCAGCCGATCATCCGACTGCTGATGAGGTGTCAGCAGACAGCCTTACCGTTTCTGATAAGGAAATCTTCTACACCAATGGCGGCAGGATCGTATATGGCGGAGGCGGGATTGTTCCTGACGTTACCGTCGAAGGCGACATGTGGAAGCCTATTGAGATAAATCTTGAACGTAAGTCGATGTTCTTCGACTATGCGATCAGCTACGTTGCCGAGCATCCCAATGTAGCGCCCGACCTTGAAATAACTGATTCTATCGTCGAGGACTTTCGAGCATTTGTTGTTACGAAGGAGTTCGACTACAAAACCTCACTTCAGGTAGCATTGGAAAAGCTGCAGGAAACTGTCAGCAAAGAAGAGCAGGACGATATGTTCAAGGAGACGCTGGACCGTCTTGAATCGCTGATAGCTGAGGACAAGAAGCAGGATTTCGATAAATCGCTGCGTTACATAAAGCGTACGATAAAGCGCGAAATCGTTGCGGCCGTAGCAGGGGAGCGAGGCGTCTACGAGGAGTTGGCCCTCAAGACAGACAAGTTCATCCTCAAGGCGATTGAGATTCTGCAAACGCCCAACGAGTATTCCAAGCTCATAACCGACGGGCAGAAAAAAGCCGACCTTAACTGAATTGTACAGACAGCCCGACTGTTAGAAAAGAGGCGCTACATGGGGCGCCTCTTTTTTCGTCAAACTACAATGCGGGTCAGTCCCTCGGCTCTTCAACTTCGCCCGGACCGAACCGATATAGCAGCCAGTTTTCACCGTCCAGAATATACTCCAGCCTGATCGGGCGGTTCTGAGATCGACTGCTGTCCATGACATAGCAGTCAATCACTCCGTGACGATGAGTATAAAAAATTCGCGCGCCGCCAAAGACATGGAAAGCAAATTGATTGTTCGGGCCATACACAAAATGCAGCAGAGAATCGCTGCTTTGGTCGTTGTCCAGAATCTTCACAGAGAGCAACGAATCGATACGAGCGTGGTCGTAATCTTTCACAGCTTCCTGCAGAGCGAAGAGCTGTGCCTTGATTACCGGAATGTGATCACGCGAGGGAGTCTCTTCACCGCATGATACAAGTGATAGAATAACACTGCTCGCAACCACAGTTAACTTTACAATCCAACGCACCGCCAACGATCTCCTAGAATGCCAACTGGTCAAACTTGAACTGACCGTTGCCGCGACGAGTCAGCACATTCTTTTCGACGAGTTCGTCGAGCGCACGAGTGGCAACAATGTTCCAGAACCAGTATTTATGGCCAAATGAGACCTTTTGGTGCTCGTGTGACGTTGCAATAGTCTTGAGTTTCTCATACGCCGACTCCAGTAGTGGCGCCGTACCGGAGGTCAATGCATTCAGTGCCGAACGCGTGATAGTCGTATCGATGATAAAGGCCTCAGGAGTGAATTCAGGATCATAGTTCCACACAACCCGCTGATTAGTTCGCCCCTTTTGGATGAAATCCTTATCACAGATCAGTTGAGGTGCCTTGTCACCAAAGTAGATCTGCATTGACGAGGGAGTTCTGGACATATTGAAAAAGTTCGTCCCATGTTGGGCCTTGTCGGACCCCTCAACTGCGTACATATAGAACGGTATGTGAGCGTTGCAAACATCGGTGCCGTCATATATGGCCAACGGCGCGGACCGGGTGATGAACTGCTTACCCAGGTCAAACCACAACACAAGTGCGCCAATCACAGGATATTTGCGATACAGGACCGTCGTTCCACTAAAGAATTCATTGGTGTCTGCCGGGAGCATTCCTGCCTCAGTCAAAGATGCCAGCGCCTTGCCGTATCTTGGCATGTTGGCCTCAATGAGGACGGCCAGTTCGCCGGCAACCTCCGCAGCCAAATCGGTTTCTAACTTAGCCTCGTCGGCTCCAATGTATGGGAATGTAAGTTCGTAACCATCTTTCCACGAACGCACATATCCATCACTGACGAATCGGTCAATTGCCTGTTGCACCGTTGATGGTTCTGCTCCGATGAGATCGGCAATCTGCTGCACGGTTCGCTCACGGTGGATCATGAGTATTAATAAACGCGCGAAGTCGTTGTCAAAGTACGGGTGCTCCTCGACTCTCGGGGGCAAAGTCATGCCGACCCCAAGATACTCTTTCACCTCCGGGTAGGCTTCCGTTTCAGGTGGAGCAAACGTTATCTGCATGCTGTGCTCAAGGACAAGTTGGTACGGCAGCAAATCGTCTAGTGTGTCGACAACATCGAAGACACGCAAATACAAGTCGGCGGTTCCAAAATTACCGGGGAAATAGACAGGAGAATCAAGTGTGTCCGATGCATCCGGATTGACAATGAAATTCGACCGGATCGTACGATTTGGACGAAGATCACCGCTGTCAAACTTCACTTCGGTTTCGACGGACAAAAACTTCGGGTAATCAGTTCCATTGACAACTGGAATGCTGACAGAATGTGCTCCCCACGAAAAACTGCTGCTGACCACTTCACCGAATTCCAGGCCACTGTTGGCCGCGTATGACACGACTCCCAGCAGAATCATTGAAGCAACGAAAGTACCGGACCAACGACTATTCATCTATTCCTCCATGCTATTCTTTGCGGCTAACTGGCCGCAAGCAGCGTTAATATCGAGTCCTCTGCTTGTTCGCACGGTCACCGCCCGTACATGTCGCGACAATTCCCGGGCGAATTGATTGACAGCAACATCCGAAGGCCGCTCAAACGGCAGACCAGCCACGGGATTGTACCCCAGAACATTTATTTTACAACGGATCCCTCGCACAAGTCGACCCAGTTGCTTCGCATTTTCGACCCTATCGTTGACCCCCTTGAATAAAATAAACTCAAAAGTGACTGCCAAGCGTGTTGCCGCTGTGTATTCACGAATTGCGCTCATCAGCCCATCAAGACCAAATGTTTTAGCCACCGGCATGATTTTCTCCCGATCGGCCTGATTGGCGGCATGAAGGGAAATGGCCAGACCCGTTTTCAGCCCTTCTTTGATCAGTCTTCTTATCTTGGGCGTAACCCCGGATGTCGAAATCGTGATCCTCCGGGGACTGATATTGAGACCCTCCGGAGAGGTCATAATTCGAATCGAGGCCACAAGATTTGAGTAATTGTTGAGCGGCTCTCCCATGCCCATGAAAACAACGTTGGAAAAGGCCTGGATTCCATATGTCTCTCGCAGAAACAGTAGTTGCCCCACTATTTCCCCGACACTTAGATCTCGCTGCAAACCCATAGTCCCGGTAGCGCAAAACCCGCAGGCGAGAGCGCAGCCGGCCTGCGACGACACACAAACGGTTTTCCGGTCTGCCTCAGGTATCAGGACTGTTTCGACGGGAAGGCCGTCACTCATGCGAAACAGGTATTTGACTGTCCCGTCGGATGATTCGACCCGCTTTTGAAGATCGAGACCAGTTACGCAGAACCTGTCCTTCAGGGTCTCTCGCAACGAAGCAGACAGATCAGTCATACAGTCAAAATCCCGCTGAGAGACATTATATATCCAGCGAAACAGTTGCCGCCCATGGTAAGTCTTTTCATTGAGCGACAGCATTGTCTGCTCCAGCTCCGAATGAGTGAATCCAAGCAGGTCAACTTTCTGCATAAGGCATCAATAAAGGCCAAAACCGCTGCTTGGCAAGAGACAAATGTCTCAGGCCGACTCGCCAGCCGCCGCAATCTGCCAACCGCCTTGACAGTCTACCTATCAAAGACTATCATAGCCGCAACAATTCGGGGTGTGGCGCAGTCTGGTAGCGCGCATGCTTTGGGAGCATGATGCCGGAGGTTCAAATCCTCTCACCCCGATTTTATTAGTCTACTCCATCCCAATCACTTCCAACCGATTCCATTGTAGATAGGCGAGTTACGCAAATTCATACCTCCGGTACCAGTTGGTAACCGAAGGCGAGAAGTGGTAATATTGCATGAGCTCATGTCAAGAGTTGTGTAAATTGTTTTTTCAAGCAACGCTCTTTTCGGTCTGATTGTTCTTCGTTTTCCTGATCTCAATGCCGTCTTCAAACTTCACTCCATCAAGAACTTGTCGTACCAAGTGGGGCGCATGCAGTCGTTGCCATCGGTTCTGCGCCCGGATAATCAACTGAAAGATTAGATACAAAGCCGACCGTGGTGACTTGATCCGCCTTGCGGCGTTGGTGCGCAGCTTGACGGTGGCGAAGATCGACTCGATCGGATTGGTCGTCTTCAAACTCACCCAGTGCTCTTTTGGATATTTGAAATAGGTCAGTAAGGCGTCCTGGTCTTTCAGCAGACACTCTACTGCGCGGGGATAGTCGCGCCCATAGACCTCGGCAAACTGTGCCATCAGCACCTCGCTCTGTTTCCTGGTGTCTGCGTCGTACATCTGCCGCAACAGCAGCTTGACCTCGGCATGCAATCGTTTCGGGAAGTGAATCATGATGTTGCGCATCTTGTGAACCCAGCAGCGCTGATGATCGGCCTTGGGATAGACTTTGTCGATAGCGCCCCACAAACCAAGCGCGCCGTCACCGCCAAACAGCTTGGGATCAGTCAATCCCCTGGCTTTCAGGTCTCGCAACACCTCGGCCCAACTCTCGGTCGACTCACGGTAACCCTCGACAATCGCCAGTGGTTCTTTCTCGCCGTTCTCATTGACGCCCAGCACGACCAGAAAGGCAGTCTTGTCTCCCTGCAAACCAGCCTTCGGATAGACACCGTCGCACCACAAGTAAGCGTACTGATGGTTCGCTAACGACCGTTTACGCCAAGCTTCGTATTCACTCTCCCAGTGCTCCTTGAGACGAACTACGGTCGAGGGAGACAAATTGGCATGTTCACCTAACAATCCTCGCAAAGCCGGCTCAAAGTCGCCCGTCGCCAAACCCTGCACATACAACTCTGGAAGCAACTCCTTGACTGTATTGGATCGCCGTTGGTAGGCCGGCAAGACCTGTGAGGCAAAACGCTCTACACTGTCTCGTACTCGCGGAGCACGAACTGTCACCGTCCCGGTCCCCAGTGTGACTCGACGCTGCTTGCCGTGACCATTGCGATAGCCTGGCGACTCTTCTTTACGCTCATACCGCTGCCGTCCCAAAAACTCGGTCACTTCGGACTCCAGAACTGAGACCAGCATCCGCCGGGCACCCTCGCGGGCGATAGTGTCCAGGTCCCCGGTCAAATCGGTTGCTTCCACCGGCAGCTTTTCCCTTGTCGAGTCTGTCAACTTCTTGTACTTTGACATCAGCGTATCCTTTCGTTTGCCGTGCTTTCAACACGACTGTTTCGGTTAATAAGATCACCGAAAGGCTACGCTACTTTTTTATCAATTTCCACACCTTTTGAAATTAACTCAGCATTTCCAAGTCAGTAGATGAAATGCAATAGATTCTGTAACAAACAGATAGGTATCACATACCAACATTGTGACCAACAGGGTTGACAATGTGACAAAAAGGTGAGTATTAGAAGAGATTATATATCGAGTATATTTAGCCAGACCAGGTGTTAGGAACATGCTAAACAAACTTCATTCACACAAAGAGATGTCAGGCAAGGGCGGCTGGTCAGACGAATCCATTGATATGGATTCGCAAGACCTGCCACAACAGATAGTGGGAACTAGTTCAACAATCTGTTGGAATCATAAAGTGAGCAGGATTGCGGTGGTTAGATGAATATTCGGCGAATAGAAGCAGGTGACAGACGTTTATGGTCTGACTTTGTAGTCAGTTCGAATAACGGAACGATATTTCATACACCGGAGTTTATCGATTATCATCCCGAAGGCAGGTTCAACAATCATCATCTACTGATCGCTGAAGGCTCAAGAAGTAAGGTAGTCGCGATGATCCCGGGGGCTCTTGCGCAGCGGGATGATGGAATCTGGTTCCATTCATATCCAGGAGCATCCTATGGCGGACCGGTATTTCAAGATGAGATTGGTTTGCGGAAGATCGAAAACATGCTCGATAAGCTCATATCATATGGACGGACAAACGAATGGAAAGGGATAGAGATCACTCTACCGCCAATAATATACTACAGGCATCCACATAATTATCTTGAATTTGCTCTTTTGAAGAGAGGTTTTGGATACGCAAAACGGGAACTGACGGCAGTTATAGACCTTTCACGACTTGGAGGAGAACTAACACAGGGGTTTCGCTCATCAGCAATACGCGGAGTCAGAAAGGCTCAGAAGAATAGTGTTGTTGTAGAAGAAAACTCAGATTTTTCACTTTTTTATCCGGTGCTTGAAAGCAATCTTCAGCAACGGCATGGAGTTATTCCAGCACATACTCTTGAGGAGCTTGAGAGGCTTCCCAAATTAGTCGGCAAGAGCAATATCAGGCAATTCATCGCAAAAAAGGATGGGGAAGTTCTTGGAGGCATGGTCATGTTCAACTGTAACTCGAGAGTTACACTTGCCTTTTACATATCTCATGACCAGGAACACCAAAGTTTGCGGCCTTTGAATCCTGTGTATCTTGAAGTGATAAGATGGGCGAAAATGAATGGCTATCATTATCTGGATCTCGGCACATTCACTCTTCAAAATGAAGTCAATTACGGGCTCTGCAGGTTCAAAGAATCCTTCTCCGCAAGGGGTGTTTTCAGAAACACAATGAGTGGAATAATCTCTTGATAGGAAGAAGATGTCTAAGTTTGTTCCTTTGTCGTTCTTCTGGCTGGCGCTTCTTGCCGTTGTATTCGGTGGCAGGTTTTATTCTACAGATGTTGTAGCCCAATGTGAAGTTGCCGGTTCCTTTCTGGGAGAAAGACCTTTTCTCACGGCTTCAGGGGAGTATGGGTTTATCGTAGAGGGGACTCGTAAGGGTGCGTTCATTCCTCATGGAGTTGGCTATTCTGTTTTGCTTGTTCCCGCCGCACTCGTTGGTCATGTCATAGGTGAGGAGGCGCTTAAAGTAACCGGAGCCTCGCTGAATGGTCTTTGGAGTCTTGTACTTGTCCTCGCCTGGTATGCCGTTATTTGCATGAAATACAGGGGTGTATCACTTTTACGGATGATTGTTCTCGCTGTTGGCGGAATGACGCTCATGTACGGCAGAATACCATTTGATGTTACTTCTGCAGCGGCATCAGCTATGCTGGGTTTGTATCTTCTTGAGAAAAACAGATTCGTGCCAGCAGGACTGTGCCTCGGACTATCCATATTCATCAGACTTGATAGCATTTTGCTGCTGCCCGTTTTCTGGAGAGACTGGAAGAGTACTCTTGCTATGCTGCGAGGTACTATCCCGTTCCTTCTGCTGATTGCTACTGCAAATTGGTATAGATTTGGCAGCCCATTCATTGATGGTCATAATCAGGACCCGGCAATGTTCTTGACTGCGTTCAAAGGTGGAATACCGGGGCTTCTGCTCAGTCCGGGAAAAGGACTCATCTACTACTCCCCACTCGCTTTTCTCGCCATATTCTATCAGAGAGACTGGCGGTATTGGCTTCCATTTGTATTGGCATTAATCCTTCATGGGATGCTTCATGATTGGTCTGGTGGAACCGGATGGGGACCGAGGTTTCTGTTTACAACACTTCCTTTCTTTCTTATCCCGTTGGCAAGAAAAGGTGCCGGAGGTAAGATGTTTTGGGTGATTGGAGCGATTGGTGTGGTGATTACATTTGTTGCAAGCTGGAGTAACACAAGTCTTATCGAGCAGGGATTGGGAGCAAGTGTGTTTTCTGATCCCACCAGGCAAAAAGTTATTTGGACTTATGCTAGTTCTCCCCTTGTCGGAGCGTTTCGGAATTTTGGGCAGGGTGTACCTGATCTATTGTGTGTGACTGCGGCCCAATCAGTTCGGCTACCAGTGTGGGCAGGAATCATGGCACAATTCGCTTCGGCGGGTTGTATAGCAGCCGCGGGTTTTGTCTTGTTGAATAGAGACAGCAGATTGAGTAGCAAGTCATGAAAATACTCTACATTTCTCCAGAGAATTATACAGGGGTCCTTAATCTCTTTATAAAAGGACACAGGGAACTTGGACACGAAAGCATGCTTATTACATTTTTCCGCGCTAAGAACCTGTATGAAGAAGATACATGCCTTGAACTTCCCTTTGTCGGACATCAGAATTGGTTTGTAACATTCAAGAAGCTCATTGGCGCTGGAAGTTTGAAAATTCCGGAGACAGGAACTAATGAGAGAATATTCTGGGAACCCGGTTTTGTAGAGCGGCAGCTTCTTAAGGTCCGGGACAAGATGTGGACTCCTATAATTGAAAAAGCGGCGAAGGAACACAGTTTCTGGGATTATGATATCTTCCACCTTGAAGGTGGAATGAGTTTCTTCAGAGATGGTAGAGATATTTTCTCACTCAAGAAAGCCGGTAAGAAGATAGTGTCAAGCTATCACGGGTTGGATCTTCGGATGCGGGGAGCTGTCAAACCTATATGGGATGCAACAGACCTTCATGTTACTTGTGAATTCGACCTTTACCAGAGGTATCCCGAAGTAGAGTACCTGTTCTTGCCGTTTGATGCTGACGCAGTTCCCCGAGCCAATCCACCCGCCGGAAAGATTAGAATCTGCCATGCTCCGAGGATCCGTTCCGTGAAAGGAACAAACCGGATAATACGGGTGATAGAAGAACTTGAGCGTGTATTACCTGTGGAACTGGTGCTTATTGAGAATAAATCTCACTCGGAAGCCATAAGGTTGAAAGCATCGAGTCATATAGCCATAGACCAGATAGCCAGCGGAGAAATGGGATATGGTGTGAATTCACTTGAGAGTCTTGCTATGGGCATTTCTACTGTGACCAATCTCTCCCCTGCATATCAGGATTTTATTCCCGACCATCCGTTTATCCTTGCAGAGCCCAATACTCTCAAGAAGGTGCTTCGGGAGCTTATACTGGATACCGACATGAGGAGAATGTATGCAGAAAAAGGTCCTCCATGGATACGAAAGAGACATCACTGGCTTTCTGTAGCTCGATACATGCATAGTCTATATAGAGATCGAGGGTGGGTAAAAGATGAGTAGTTCCGCAAAGCGGAGCCAAGACCTTTCGACCGAGACTGCATATTATGCGATAGCGATGGTGTTCAGCGGGCTTGTACAGGTTGCTTTCCTGCCGTTCATGTCGCATTTTCTTACGCCCGAAGCAATCGGAGAGTTCGGAGTACTTCGCACAATTGCCGAAGTTATTGCCGGAATAGTAGTGTTAGGTCTTCCCACTGGAATTATCAGGGCATGGCAGCAGACAGATGCTCACCGATCAATTCTCAAAAGGGCGATTCTTCTTCCTGCAATTCCGGCACTGATTATGTCTTTATTGATATTCATCCTTCACACCAAACTTGAGTTTTTTCTTCACATTGAGAATTCTGAATATCTGCTGCATGCACTCTTGCTTGGAATTGCAGTTGCAATTGTTCAGATAGTACTTTCGATGCCCAGAGCCCAAGGGCTTGCTAAAACATATTTTGCTCTGCAATTAGTCCGCGGGGTTGCTGCGCTTGGTTTACTGGGAGTATTTCTGTATTTTCTTCCGACTGAAAACCGTTTTTCTCTTCCACCGATTTCTGTTTTCCTGACTGCCAGATGGCTGCCTGCCTTTGCAGTAATGATTGCCACCGTTGGCATGATGTGGAAGATGACAATACCATCTGCTAAGATCAAAGTTCCCGGAAAGCTGACCGGAAGTATGCTCGCATTCAGCCTTCCACTCATTCCAACAAGTCTTGCTCTCATTGTGCTTTCCTCGGCAGATATGTTTATGCTGAGGAGCATTCTACCGAATGATCTTGCTGCAAGCGGTTACTATGAATGGGCGAATAGAGCTTGCCTGATCCTGATGCCTGCCATTCTCGGGTTTAATATGGCATGGAAGAGGTTCATATTTCGCAAAAGAGAAGAGGGGGGTACTTCTAATGAATTGGGCAGAGCTGGGCTTCTGTTCATGATTGCTGTTTACTGGATGGCGGTCGTTCTGGCGATGGCATCTCCGGAAATTGTAATACTGGTCGGAGGAGAGCAATACATGGAGGCGGCTGGAGTAATCCCCATCCTTGCGGGTGCAACAGCACTCTATGGTCTCTTCCTCATATCTCAGACTGGATGCTTGCTTACGGGACAAACCAAGTTCATAGCCTGGATGGCTCTCATCGGAGCTATTTTGAATATCGGATTGAATTTAACATTTATTCCGACAGCAGGTGCTCTGGGAGCAGGGTTTGCGACCTTACTAACAAATGTATTCATGGCGGCCAGTCTTTTCTGGCTGGGAAGAAAGGAATTCCCCTTCAGCAATCTTGTTGTAGCATTGCTGGCAATTCTTCCGGTTACATTCTACCCTCTTGCTCTACAAAGTTCTCTTTGGCGCACTCTGACTATTGTAGGTGCAACTTCTGTAAGCATTGTAGCAGCAGGTATTCTCATCAGGAACGGCTCGAGCTTTATTACCAGAGATTATAATGACTCCTGATATCTCAGTTCAGATACCAGTACGTGACGGTGGGAAGGAATTCACTGAAACTCTGGAAAGTTTGCGAAAACAGGACACATCGTATATTCGCTGGGAACTCATAATAATTGATGATGGAAGCCATATTCCTGTTGAGGAAGAATTTGACTTGTCATTCTCTACAAATGTATGTGTCAAGACTATTAGGTTGGATGGTTCAGGCAATCGCCCTGCAGCTCGTAATGCGGGTTGGAATGCGACAGATGCTCCGGTAGTTTTGTTCTCCGATGGCGATATCAGGTTTGAAAGCGACATCATTCAAGGTCATCTTAAGTATCACAGAGATAATCCCAATTCTATTCTTATGGGTGCGCGTGTAAACGCCTGGATGGATGACGCGACACCCTGGCAGAAATGGTTCGATACTCGTGGAATGGGCAACAGACCTTCGGGAGAATTTCCACCGAAATACTTTGTCACCGGCAATATCAGTATTCCTCTTTGGCTCTTGAAAGAAACGGGAGGATTTGATGAGAAGATAGATAAGTACGGAGGGGAGGATACAGAGTTTGGCTTCCGAGCATCTCACAGCAAGATATCATTTTACTGGAACCCATCACTGAGAGTATATCACCTGGATCATGTCACAGTTCGCGAACATTCCTTGAAAATGATGGAGTATGGTAGTTCCGGTTTGAAGTACACTCTTGAGAAAGTCCCGGAAGCCCGTGGAATTCTGGGAGGTGATTGGATAAAACCACTATCAGCATCTCCGGTATCCATATCAATGTTGTTGATGCGAGCGATAACACGCATTGTTTTATTCCCCCCACTTTATCGTTGTATTCTGGGATGGATGGAGAAGGCAGGAAAACCTGCATTTCTGTTCACGTATTTATCTGTCGCAGCATGCCTGATAGGACTAAAGGGAAAGAGTTTCAAATTGTAAGTGCGCAGATTTGAAGTGTTCAAGGGTTCGATAGCTGCTGTCGCTCCCCCTGCCGAATTGATTAGCCGGCGTTCGGTCAGGTTCGAGTGAGCAATGAGTTGAAGAAACGAGAGTTAATCATTTCGCCTGGTGGGGTTCGATCTGTCTGACAACGTACTCTGACCGACCGCTTCTTCGTTTCTTGACAAATTCGGCCTGTACCGTATTTTGTAGCGTCTGAGTTCGTCTCACTGGCGGCAGTGAGATGGCAGATTTTTCAATGTTTACTGCGGAAAAGCCCGGCGGCAGGGTCAAGCCAACACGATGTGAAGAGGCAATTATTGTGAGTGCGTTTGAGTTTCAGTATCGTTGCGAATGTTCTGTCAGACGCTGTCTCTATCTGTTGCTTATTATTTGTGCCTTTGCCGCCAACGGAACAACCGCTGAGGATCAGACGGTCGGTCTGTTCCTCTATGACACTGCTGCCTTTGACGGGTACACTCTCTTTTCCCCTATGCCGGATTCAACGACTTATCTTATTGATATGTATGGTCGGGTCGTTCACTCATGGACTGCAGATCTTGAGCCGGGGAATCTGGCCTATCTGCTTGAAAACGGACATCTGTTGCTGGCTGCACGGGTCTCCAGCCAGGGCCTCGGCGCCGGAGGCAGGGTACAGGAGTTCGACTGGGACGGCAACCTTCTGTGGGAGTTCGACTACAATAGTGCGCAATACATACAGCATCATGATATTGAGCCACTGCCGAATGGGAATATTCTCATTCTGGCCCGGGAAACCAGGACTCGCCTCGAAGCTATCGCTTTGGGCCGCGACCCGTCATTACTTTTTCAGGACGTAATCTGGCCCGAACATATCATTGAAGTAGAACCGACCGGACTCAACGGCGGCAATATCGTATGGGAGTGGCACCTGTGGGATCACTTGATCCAGGATTATGATTCCACCAAAGCAAACTACGGTATCGTTGCCGACCACCCGGAGCTTTTAGATATTAACTTCACCGTGGCCAGCGGTCTGGCCGACTGGATTCATGCCAATTCGGTCGACTATAATCCACTGTTCAACCAGTTGGTCATCAGCGTCCGAAGGCAAAGCGAGATATGGATAATTGACCACAGTACCTCCACGGCCGAGGCAGCGAGTCATTCCGGCGGCAATAGCGGTAAGGGAGGTGACATATTGTATCGATGGGGCAACCCGCAAGGCTATGACAGGGGTGACAGTTCGGACGCGATGTTGTCCGGGCAACATGACGCGCGTTGGATAGAGCCGGGGTTTCCGGGAGAGGGGAATCTGTTGATCT
>JBHHVC010000024.1:0-21303 GCA_046754125.1 Candidatus Zixiibacteriota bacterium | reverse complement strand
TAAAAAGTTGCGTCTGCAGCGCTCGCCACAAGTATCGCCATAAATCCATAGTCGATGCGTCGGAAGTAAACCGCTGTAAGAATTAACAGAGCATACTGCACGATCATGATCAATGTACTTACCGACTTTGTGATGACGAACCGACGCATTCCCTGTAGTATTGCATTTAACGGCAGAGCCAGGAACTGCAGGAATACATTAGCGGCCACTATCCTCACGGCAGCTGTTATCATCTGACGATCGAGCACCCCTGTTGAGTCAATGAATCGAGAACCGATGTATCCGGCCAGCAAGTACAGCGCCGTTGCCAGGACCGCTCCTATCGTCCCATAGAATCCTATCGAGATGCTAAGGCAGCTTCTTAGTTTGTCACGATCATCTGCGGCTTGATAGCGAGCCACATAATTCATTAGCGACCCTTCCATTCCCAGATCAAGGAAGGACAAAAGACCGTAGACGCTGAATATGCTAAGAAAAACGAAAACTCCGTAGCCGTCGACTCCGAAACTCCTAATAAGAGCCGGTGTGGCGAGCAGACTAAGACAAACAAGGGCAAAAGCGTCCATCGCTGAGAATACAGTATTGTTGAACAGGCGCTTCACTTTAGCAAGATTCCTACCGATGCAAAAAAGCGCTCACAGACATGGCCATCGGGATTGAAGAAGTACTCGTTGACAAAGCGGTTACGGCTATTGATTTCACTCTCAGGAAAGTGGAACGCATTGCGTCGACCTTCAAGAAAGTTCTCCATGCCGACTCTTAGTTCATCGCAAGAGCGAACCACGACTATACCCGGAGCCCTATGAAACGGCAGCAGCTCGTCTTCCAGTCGCTTAAGCAACGGGTCCCAGTGCGTGTAAATGATTGGCTTATTCAAAAACATCGCTTCGATGACGCCGGTAGTCTGAAAGGCTATTATCAGTTCCGATCGTCTGAGAAGTTCGTTGGCTGTGGACGAACCACCGAGAACGATGAGGTTATCCAATTGATACCTGTCTTTCAGCATGTCAAGGTCGGCCTGTTGCGGATGTGTCTTAATGACATAATTGTACTGAGGGTGCTGACTCGCGACGGCGGCAAAGGCGTCATGCGTTGCAGCTTTCATTTCGAGCCAGTTCAATCCTTCGGCGCGAGCCAGCTCAGGCATAATGTAGGCATCATCCTCGTAGGAAAAGAGCGTGACGATTGGGCGCACCTGTGAAAACATGGTATCGAGATCGCGACGTTCTTCGGTGTGAAAAAGGTCCGACCTCGGCTGACCCAGCAGTTCTATTTTGTCATATACAACTCCGGCTTTGTTCCAATACAGCCGTTGCCTTTCCGACCAGACATATACGCGATCAGCCTTGCACGGAGCGTTTTCTCTCACCCGCCTTGACTCAGCTTCCATCAGGTAGGAGTTGCGTGTTCCTTCCTTTTCGACAATGACCACCGGAGTCCCTCGGTCGTGCAGCAGATCGGTCAGTTCGCGAAACCAGTAGAAGGCATCGTCCGGAGCAATTACCAGATCGACGCCAAACCGTTCCAGAAGTAGATTGAGAATGTATCGGCATTCCGTGCGCCAGCACAGCCGATGTTCGACCGGCTCAGACAAGTAGGGAACGCGCATGTCCTGCACATCGCCTGAAAAATACAGTTTTGCTCCCTTGAAGAGGATTGGAGCATCGACCACGACGAAGTTGTACTCGGTACTAGCTTGAGCCAGAGCGCGCAAATCCTGATTCCAGAAATGGTTGATCGCGATAATGGTCTTTTTTGATTGATCGATTGACACATCAAGGCCGGCAAGGTAATGGGCCGCTTCGAGGCGATAAACCCTGCGTAACAACTCGTTGGGTAGCAAGCGTCTGGCAGTTCGTCTCATTGTGTTAATCATGGCATCAATACTTCTTTCAGCTCACTATATCCCATGTGGCCGCCGTACCGCGGGCAACGTCATGCCTCACCTTGCGTCCCAACAGAGAATCAATGTGACGCGGTGACAGTCCGTGACCCGGGCGAATGGCCCGCAAATTGCGCTTGGTCAATTCCTGTCCTCGCCTGACATCTTCAACTACGTAGAGTGAACGGCGAAACTGAAGCGAGCCACTTTCTTGTGTCGTGGTGCCATAGGCCACTTTTCCCAAAGACTGCCACGCACGTTTACTCTCCTGCACCAAGATTGACATCTCCTGTGGCTCCATGGAAAAGGCAGCGTCAACCCCGCCATCATTTCGATCCAATATGAAGTGCTTCTCGATTACCGTTGAACCCAATGCTACCGAGGCCAGAGCGACGCCAACGCCAAGCGTATGGTCTGACAATCCCGCCTGTACGTCGAATAGTTCTGCCAGGTGTGGAATCGTTTGGATATTGCAGCCGTCGGGTGATGCCGGGTAACTACTGGTGCACTTCAACAGAACTATGTCATCGCATCCGGCATTGCGGGCAACTCGAACGCTTTCGTCAAGCTCGGCTATTGTGGCCATGCCGGTGGAAATGATCATAGGTTTACCGGTAGCGGCTATTCGTTTGATGAGAGCGATATCCGCGTTTTCAAATGATGCCACTTTGTATGCTGGAGCGTTAAGTTCCTCCAGGAAATCAACAGCAGTCACGTCAAAGGGAGTGCTAAAGACAGTTATCCCCAACTCCCTGCAGCGCTCAAAGATTGGCCGATGCCACCCCCACGGTGTGTGAGCCCGGTCATATAACTGGTACAACGAATACCCGTCCCACAAGCTGGCCGGATCATCAATGCGAAACTCACGCTCGTTTATGTCGAGAGTCATGGTGTCGGCAGTGTATGTTTGCAGTTTTATGGCGTGCGCTCCCGATCCGGCAGCCGCTTCGACGATCTTGAGCGCCTGCTCGAGCGACTGGTTGTGGTTGCCCGACATCTCAGCGATTATATAGGGTGGATGATCCGGCCCGATCAGTCGTTTTTCGATGGTTATGCTTTTTCCGGACATGTCATCGTCTCCTCCAACGGCTCAACTGCTTTACCCATGATTTGATCCACGGGAGTATTCCATCCTTGTATCAGCAAATGTGCGTACTTTGCTCTGTCACGCTTGCGAAGATAACTTCCACCGTGTTCTTGCGATTCCCCCTCACATTGGCCCGATCTGATGGCTGGCCACATGTCCAGAAATATCCCTTCAATCTCTCGACTGAGGCGGACATACATGGTCTTGAGTGTATCGTCTGGCCGCATAGCTACCGGTCGCCGTACGATGATCGTCCCGGTGTCTATTCCCTCATCGATGTAGTGGATAGTCACGCCTTTCGGAGTGTCTTCCAAAACGCTCCAAAGATTTGGGTCTGCCCCCCGATTCCATGGGAGATATGCAATGTGAAGGTTGATTACTTTGTTCGGGAACCTGGAAAGCAGGTCCTTTTTGAGAATGTAGCGGTAGCCGTAACTTACCAAGAAGTCAACGTTGTCCAGAATACCCGAATCCGAATTCAATCGCTCCTCGGTTGTTATGACATTGTCCCCAAGCGATTCCAGACGCGAGATAAGATGATCGCGAGGAGGTCCTAAGAGCAGAATCGTCATGCCGCTTCCTTGTGCGACATTTGGGTAGCACGGTCATGCGAGCCTGTGATCCTTGCCACTACAGTATTATTCCGTGCCATCACTGGACCTAACTTAGATGCTGTCACTTTGATCTCACTGCACAACGATTTGTCACGAGCAGCTCCACAGCGCCGCGGTGGCCACCATGCCAGTCCGTGCGTTCCATTGAATATAGGTGTACTTCGACGATCCGCTCGTCCTTTATCACGGGCTCTTTTCTGAGACCATCCCGTGAAAAACCTAACCTCTCGAAAAGACGCTGGCTCGGCTCGTTGAAATCGAGTACTTCTCCTGTGACCGTTCGCATTGATAGTGGGCCGAATGCGTACTCCAGTGATTGGTATCCGAGCATTGTCCCGCTTCCCCTGGGGAGATTGGGCTCAGCCAAATAAAATCCCCAAAGACACTTCTTGGTCGCTCTATCGATACGAGTATAGTTCACTATCCCTGCCGGCCGGTCACAGTATTCCATGACACAGGTTTCCCGTGATTCATCTGATTGAAGACGCTCGAACCATTCCGCATGTTCCGCAGGTGAAATGACGTGGTCGGTGTACATATACTTTCGAATTCGATCCCGATTGCGCCAGTTGCGGACCATCTCCAAGTCCGATTCAACTATCGGGCGCAGTCGGTAGCGATCATGCATAGACATTTTCTACTCGCAGTATTTGTTTGACTACTTCCTTCACGCCGCCGCCCGCATTCTCAAACTGTTTAAGGGCGGCTCGGCTCATTTGCGCAACCGCGTCGGAGTGTGACAGCACCCACTTAAGTTTGTTCCTGATGTCGTCTGCAGTGACATCGGCATGCCATCCCAGATTCCAGACGAGCCCGATTTCTGCCGGTGCCTGAAGAACAAGTCGCTGATTCTCAGCCACTTCCACTGCGATTGTAGGCAATCCCAGAAAACAACGTTCCCAGGTAGTAGTCCCGCCAGCTCCCAGAGCCAGATCTGCCTGAGCCATCAACTCGGCCATCCTCTCGGTATGTTCAATATGTTCAATCCGATCGTTTGTCTGACAAAGTGAAACGATTTCGCCAAGCCTCGGATTCGCTCGACCGGCGACAACGGTTACTCTCAGCCTGGAACGATCAAGGGACAGCAGAGCCTTGATAGATTTGACGGTCTCACCAGTTGGGTCCACTCCGCCATAGAAGACGAATACGCGCTTAAGGTCGCCGGACCGCTCCCGCAGGTTACTTCGGGCAATAATAAACTCTTCTCTTAGTAACGCATACTTTGGGCCACACAGCAGCTTGCAACCCGGAGGAACCAATTGGGAATACTTTGACAGTTCTTGCGCGTTCAGGTTTTGATCAAGGAGTATATCGCATTTGTGACGGCGATTGGCGAGATCATCGATAACCATTATGCTGTTGACATAGCTCTCCAGACGCTCTTCCCACCGTGCGTCAAGCGAATAGTGATCAACGATTAACAAGTCCACATGGTTGGTGACGCTATGTACTGCTGCCCTCGTGTCACGCGCATCATTCAATTGATCGACGCCGAGCCATGCATTGTAATCATCGGACCCGGAGCTCTGCGGAAGAGCATTCGGACTGGCCAGAAGCTGCACAGTATGTCCACATGCCTCGATCTGCTGCTGCAAGTGATCAGGCAGATAACGGCAAACGAATAGTACCGCGCAATCCGCCCGCCTCAACGCATCAGCGAGAGTCAGGCAACGCACAACATGTCCCGTGCCAATCAACGCCGAGGCATCTGTCCGTATAACTACTAACATGCTCAGGCCAACCTCGTAAACCCTGCTGTGGCCGGTTGGCCGATCAGTTCAGTCATTATGTCACCTGTTCGATTCAAGTCGGCAATCTCACCAAACACCGTATCCACAGCCTCAAAGTAATCCCCTACGTGATCTAAGTTGTGCGCGTACATGGCGTAGAAGGCTGTCGATGCCAAGAATCCGCGCTGGAGCATAAGTTGAACAAAGAGGGCTTTCGCCGCCATCGGCTCGCTCGTTTCAAGAGAGAAGTGACTCATCGGCGCAATCCCGCTAATGTGAATCGGCAGACCATGTTTCTCCGCTGCGGTTTTCCATCCACTTTGTATCGCCTCACCAATCGATATGAGATGCTTCCCGACATCGTGGCGACGATGTTTCTCCAGTACCGCAATCGCGGCCACCGGACCGATTCGCTCAGTCCAGTTTGTACTGGAAATAAATGTTGTTTGCGCCGCCTCCATAACGGCCGACCGTCCAATGATTGCTGCGATGGCGTAGCCGTTTCCCAGTGCTTTGGAGAAGACCGCAACGTCAGGGGTCACGTCAAGTATCATGTGAGCACCACCGGTATTAAGACGAAAGCCGGACGATATTTCGTCGAAAATCAGCACGGCGCCGGCTTTCTCGGCCAATAGTCGAACATCTTGCAAAAATCCCTCGTTCGGCTGCTCGCTTCGGATAGGTTCCATCACAACGGCAGCAATGTCCGATCCATACACGTCGATGATATCCTCAAGTTCGTCAATTCGATTGTAACGAAATGGCAGTGCCGTGCCCTCAAGCACTCGTGGTACGCCTGCCGGCTTGAGACCTGTCAATAGGTGGTTCCCCAATGCATCTTCAGTCCCGATATTCGCGGCCAGATACCAGTCATGCCACCCGTGATAGCCGCAAAATGCAATCTTGTCGCGACCAGTAGAGGCACGGGCTATGCGCACAGCCATCGCCATCGCTTCGCCGCCGGTACGGGCCAATCGTACCTTTTCCGCCCAGGGATGTAGTTCGCACAGCAACTCGGCAAGTTCGACTTCTTCGGGACAGTTCAGCGAACAGCTCCCTCCGTGACTGATAGCCTGCATGACAGCATCATCTATATCGGAATCCGCGTATCCGAGTATGTTTGCGCCGATTCCGCCAATGCTCATGTCATAGTACTTGTTCCCGTCCAGGTCCCAAACCTCAACACCCTTAGCGCGAGAGAAGTACCCTGGCCAGACTGACGGGGCGAACTGATCGGGACGCTTGGACAAGAGCTGTGTCATGCCGGGGATGATGGCCCGTCCACGATCCTGCATGGCAAGGCTTTTGGTGCGAACGGCTTGTTCAATAGTTGTATTGGTCATGATGTCTTCTCCCGGTGATCGTGAGCCAGCGTTCTACTGTATCCCTCGTTGCGCTCGATTTGGTTATTCATCTTCCCAAGCTCAGGACGACGCTCAAGCAGCTGCAATACATCGCGCATTCCGAATGAGGCGTTGTCGGGGTATAGCTCCTGAAATATCTCCTTAACGAAACTGAAGTCTTCAGGTTCGTCGACTGTCCAGCGCATATGCGACAGATCCACCGTGTGTCGATAGGCATGGAGCTTGAACCGTTTCGGCTGTTGCCAGATGAATGGCGTTACATGCTCGCGCTGCGAGGGAAGGTTGGCCTCATGCCAGGCACTCGTCAGACAATCCATCCGAAACACTTCCCCGTCCAATCCATCAGGGAAGGTTGGTTCGATCGTGTTGCTCACATAATCATATTCACCATTCAGATAAGTGTCTACCATCTGGTCAATAGTATCCGGATCTGTCAGCGGACAGTCGCCGGTTAGCCTGACAACATGGCTCGTACTGTATTTTTTGGCAGCTCGGTAGAACCGATCGAGCACGTCATCCAGACTTCCGCAAAAGCAATCGATATCCATCGTGGCGCATAGCGACACTAGCGGAGTGTCATCGGAGCGATCACTGGTGGCAACGATCAGCTTGTCTATCGACTGCACACGCGATAGTCGTTCGAGTTGTAATGCGATCATAGGGCGACCAAGAATCGGCTTGAGCACCTTCCCCGGTAATCGAGACGAGGACGTCCGGGCCTGAACAATTCCAAGTATCATGCAGTCACACCTTCGGTTATTTTCGTCGGGTTCTCCGTCCAGCGAGCGGGATTGAGCATCCGCTCGTCATGATACGCCCATCTTTCCGGATGAGCGTAACTGTTTTCGGCGCAAAGAGACGCCTCGTGAATCTGCCGCAGTTCATCATGCGAGCACACGCCTACTATCACTCGATCAATATCGGTATGGTTACAAACAAACTGTATCGCCGCCTGCAGTGGGGTCAGATTGACTCCGTCCAGATATTGTTTCCAATCCGCCAGATGCTTTCCAATAGGATCAAGACTAACCGGCAGCGATTCTGGGTTCATCAGGAGGAGTCCCTGCAGGAACGTTGAGCGAGAATGTACCTCCACTCCAGCCGCTCGCAAACGTGCAAGCCTGCCGTCGGTTATTAGTCGCTGGTCGAACACACTGAGCGGCACCTGCGCAATGTTGGGAGTGAACAATCTCATAATTCGGTCAATCTGCTCGCCGCTGTAGATTGAGACACCAATCTTGCCTACCAAGTTGTCGCTGCGCAGCTCAGCCATTGCCTCGGCCAGCATCTCGCCCCCGGGTTTAAGCAGGTCGTCGCAGTCATGCACCAAGAGTCCGTAGACCTTATCGCGCCGAAGCTTTTTCAGAGACTGATGAAATGTTGCTACCATTTGATCGACATCGTTGGCCGTGACCCTCTCTTGGTCCGTTTTCGGGGTTTTCGTCACGATATCAAACCGGCGGTCGTCGCCAATAATCCGCCCTATCACACCCTCGCTATCACCGTAGAGTGCGGCGGTGTCGATGACCCGAATATTCAGTTCTGATGCAATTGACAAGATCCGCTCCGCCTCAGCGTAGTAAACCTGTCCGTCACGATTGGATATCCCATAGTCAAGGCCGAACTGAGCAGTTCCGATGCCTATCATCGATTGTCGAGTTCCCATCGCGTTCACGCCGTGACCCTGGCACCAGTCAGGATTATGTGCAACGTCTCTACAACCCGCTCGCAGTCCGCCCTGTCGAGTCCGGGAAACATTGGCAGACTCAGTGCTCGCTCGTAGTATCGTTCTGTCTGTGCAAAGTATCCCGGTTTGTGGGCGTAACGGTTCTGATAATAGGGCTGTGCCGGTACCGGGATATAGTGCACCTGTGTGCCAATCCCGGATTGCCTTAACCGATTCATCAACTCGGCTCGGCTCACATCGAAACAGTCGAAATCGATTTGTACTACAAAAAGATGGTATGCATGGAAAATGTCCGGCCGAACGTCAAGCGATACCACTGATCGTTGCGGGAAATATGCGGACAAGAGTGACCGATATTCCCGCGCGATTTGGTTTCGTTGTGAAAGCGATTGCGGTAGTCTGGTCAGCTGACTGGCCGCCAAGGCCGCCTGTATGTCGGTCAATCGATAATTGTACCCTATCTCCTGCATCTCATAATACCAGGGATTCGTTTGCCCATCTGAACAAAGAGCCATATCCATGTTGACAAAGCCGTCCTTCTGCATACCGTGGCAGCGGAAGCGGCGAAGCCGTGCGGCGAGTGTGCCGTCATTTGTGGTCACTGCCCCACCCTCGCCGGCGGCCACATGTTTAACCGGATGAAACGAAAAGACAGTCATGTCGGAGTGTGGGCTGCTGCCCACACGGAACTCTGTGTCGGACGATGTGTATCGCGCACCAATGGCGTGACAGGCATCATCTACAATTCGAGCTCCGTGCTTTTCGGCCAGTTCGTGGATGCGAACCAGATCGACCGGCTGTCCCGCGAAATGAACCGGAATGATTGCTTTGATTTTATGATCGATGTCGGCGGCGAGTACCGCTTCAAGGGATTCCGGATCCATCAACCCAGTCGATGCGTCAACATCGGCGAAACGAACTTCAGCCCCGACGAATCGCGCACAGTTTGCTGACGCTAGAAAGGTATTGGGCGATGTCACTACCTCGTCGCCCTCGCCTATCTTTAGTGCGAGCATTGCAAGGTGAAGAGCTGCCGTCCCGTTGGCGCAGGCTACAGCGTGGGAAGCACCTACAGCGGAGGCCAGGCCCGCCTCGAATCGATCTATCTGAGGCCCCTGCGTCAGCCAGTCCGAGCGGAGAACATCAGAAACGACCGATATATCTTCCGCCGTTATGTCCTGCCGCCCGTAGGGCAAAAAACGTGTATTCTTGCTATCAATTAATGGCATTACCGGAATTCCATTTCCAGTATGAAACGGCTAAATCAATCCTCAACTTTCAAAAGAGTACCTGCCCTTGAGGTAGTAACTGCCTGCTCAGGCGGACGCCTTAGCTCCAGCGTACGACGACCGACCACAGAATGACCAGTATCACCGACCGAGAAATCCGGATCAATATGCTGACGGATAAGCTGCCGAATTTCCTCCACCGACAACCAAGCATCGTTGCTACCAGATGAATAGCTGAAGCCACGTTGACACATACTTCCGTTGAATGTCTTCAGAAAGTCCGATTCATCCCACAGTGTCATAGAGGGCAGAATGACGTAGTAGTTGTCGAATTCTACCGAGCGAAATGCGTCTGTTTCAGTAATCATCTGCTCATGCAGTTTTTCACCCGGGCGAATACCGACTACCTCCTGGCGACAGTCTGGAGCGATTGCTGTCGCCATTTCACAAATTCGGTAGCTGGGCAGTTTGGGGACAAAAATCTCCCCGCCCCACATTCTATCCAACGCGTAAAGAACCATGTCGACGCCCTCATCGAGCGTAATGTTAAACCGGGTCATCTGGTTGTCGGTTATCGGCAGCACACCATCTGTGCGCTTGCTCATAAAAAAAGGTATCACCGATCCTC
The DNA here is from genome assembly GCA_046754125.1 of Candidatus Zixiibacteriota bacterium. Classification (GTDB taxonomy): domain Bacteria; phylum Zixibacteria; class MSB-5A5; order GN15; family FEB-12; genus JBHHVC01. Next base: position 11,082 of record JBHHVC010000024.1, on the reverse strand, counting down.
GGCTGCCCATGACGTTGCCGTAGCGAACGACAGAGAATCGAATCGCGCGCTCCCCCTTGTGATTATTGGCCGACACGAACAACTTATCGGAACATAGCTTGGTAGCGCCATACAGGTTTATGGGAGCGGCAGCTTTGTCTGTGCTCAGCGCGACAACCCCTTGCACGCTGTTTTCCATAGCAGATTCGACAACATTCTGTGCGCCGCCGATATTGGTTTTGATGGCCTCAAAGGGATTGTATTCGCAGGCGGGCACCTGCTTCAGAGCAGCAGCATGCACGACGAAATCAATACCTTCCATTGCACGGGATAGCCGCGACTGGTCTCGCACATCGCCAATGAAAAAGCGCATCTGCGGATATTTCGCCTCGGGATAAGTCACTCGCATCTCGAACTGTTTGAGTTCGTCGCGAGAGTATATTACCAATCGTCGAATGCCGGGATACTGCCTTAGAACTCTGCCAATTAACGCCTTTCCAAACGAACCGGTCCCACCGGTTACCAGCAATCCTTTGCCGTTGAGCATGTTTCTCTCCTGTCATCAATCTGAGCGTCAATCGAACCCCCTCGCGGTCAGGTCCGGGAGAATCGGTGTCTTGCAGGACACACTATAGACTCCGGTCACCTGCTATACAAAAGACGTGCCGACGGGAATGGCAGGCGCTGGAATGCACAAGGCCTTGTGCCACCAACGGTTACGGCCACCACCACTTGCGGGATCAGATGCCAGGGACGTTCTGACGGTAATGCTTTCCTATTGAAGGCGAAAAGTTTTCCGCTCGCGCTCTCGATCAGGATGGCATTTGCTCAGTCAATGCCATCGAAAAACAGGAGTCAACTCACCATAATAATTGCATGCCGATCAAATGTCGAAGTCGTCAATGCGAAATTTCCCTGTCGGGTCGTCTTCGTGGCGAATCTCGTCGACCGGCTCGTTTCGCTGTTCACCTGCGAACAGCTTGTCAGGCGCATTGTACACTATGCCCTCGACTGAGCCAATGTTTTCATAGGCATGGACCACACCGGGCGGTACTATGGCTGCCGTTGGATTTGCCTCGCCACAATCGCAGCAATACCGCTGACCCGTCGTGGGTGAATCGGGACGATTGTCCCAAAGGTACAGGCGAAAAGTCGACGGGCCAATGAAGCAGAAATAATCTGTCTGGTTCTTGTGCTCATGCGGACCCCGCATGACCGCAGGTTTTGTCATCGATACATAGCTCATAGCTGGTAACAGTGTATCCGGTAATTCATCCTTGCGGAACAGTTCCATCAGCCAGCCACGTTGGTCGTCGTGTCTTTTCAAGCTCCGAATGATAACGCCGGGGATAGTGCACTCAGTCATATCAACTCTGCTCCATGTGTATTCAAAAACTCTTCAAGGGAACGGCGATAGGGAGGCATGACATTGATTCCCGCCTCGGTCAATTTCCGGTTGTTCAAAGATGATCGCGCCGGTCTGCAGGCAGGTCGTGGGAACTCGGCACTGGTGCATGGTTCGAGAGCAACCGGCATCCCCATATTGTCGAATATATCACAGGCAAAGCGATACCATGAAACCTCTCCCTCAGATGTAGAATGAAACAGGCCTAGCCTGTCCGTTTCGATTAGTTGTCGAGTCTGGTTTACAATATCGCATGTCCAGGTCGGATTTCCTACCTGATCATTTACAACCCGTAAAGGCACTGTCTTCTCGCCCCGGTTCGTCGCTTCAAGTTGTGCTTTACCTAATCGGATCATCGTCTTGACAAAGTTCTTTCCGTTTATTCCATATATCCATGCAATACGCATAATGACATGTCGTGCCAAGTGTTGCTGTACCGCCATCTCCCCGGCCAGCTTGGACTTTCCATACACGGTCCGGGGACCGGGTCTGTCGTCCTCATTGTATGGTTCGGCTTTGGTGCCATCGAAAACATAGTCAGTTGAATAGTAAACCATGTTGGCATCCACTTCGGCACAGGCTCTAGCGATATTTTCGGTCCCGTCCCGGTTGACAGACATAGCCAGATCAGAGTCCGACTCGCACCCATCCACATCCGTATAGGCGGCAGCATGAATTACGACATCCGGGGCAATCTCGCCGATCAGAGAAAGAATCGCCTTTCGATCGGTGACATCGACATCGTCGATATCGATTCCCCTGACATCGTAAGCTCGCTGCAACAGCCTCACCAGATCACTGCCCAACTGGCCTTTGCAACCGGTGATAAGAAGTCTAGACTGCGTCGCCATCGACTTCTTCGACAACTTCCGACAGATATTTCCGGTATGGATTATCAGGCATATCTTCAATGAGCTTTTGCAATTGCACGCGATTGATAAGGCGCATTCGGTAGGCAATTTCTTCCAAGCTGGCGATTTTCTGACCCTGCCGCTTCTCAATTGTAGCAATAAAATTGCCTGCATCCAGCATGCTTTCGTGTGTCCCGGTGTCCAGCCAGGCGATTCCGCGCCCTAACTTGACCAGCCGCAGTTTTCCCCGCCTTAAGTACTCACGATTCACGTCAGTGATTTCTACTTCATTCCGGCCCGATGGAGCCAGGTTTTCGGCAATGGAAACAACCTCTGAGTCATACATGTACAGGCCGGTGACCGCAAGGTTGGACTTGGGCTGCTCCGGTTTTTCCTCGATTGAGAGGACCTTTCCGTTCGGACCGATTTCGGCAACTCCGTACCTCTGCGGATCGCTTACCTGGTAACCGAAGACGACCCCGCCACCATGGAACGAGCGTGCCTCGCGCAGAAAATCGTACACGCCATAGAATATGTTATCGCCAAGTATCAGGATCACCGAATCGTTCCCTATAAACTCCCTGCCGATGAGAAAAGCCTGGGCAATCCCACGCGGTTCCTGCTGAACCTCGTAGGAGATGTTGAGGCCAAGCCTAGCGCCGTCGCCGAGCAACTTCTCGAACTTTGGTGTGTCGGTCGGAGTGGAGATGATCAGAATGTCGGTTACACCGAACAGCATCAGTGTCGACAGCGGATAAAAGATCATCGGCTTGTCATAAATCGGCAGAAGTTGTTTGCACACTACCTGTGTTATTGGGTAGAGCCTGGTCCCGCTGCCGCCGGCGAGAATGATCCCCTTTGTCACCTGAGATGCCATCTTTCGGCTACCTACCCTCGTAGTTCTCCTGGTAATACTTCAGATACTGGCCGCTTCTGCAGCTTTCCATCCAGGACTCGTTCTCCAAATACCAATGAACAGTATCACTAAGCCCCTTCTCAAACGATCTTTTTGATTCCCAGCCGAGTTCGGACTTCATCCGGGAGGCATCAATGGCATAGCGTAGATCATGCCCCGGTCGGTCGGCCACAAAAGTGATTAGATGCTCAAGCGACTTGCCTCCGATTTCCTCCTGTACCAGACGGCAGATGGTCCTGACCAGTGTGATATTCTCAACCTCGCTGTTCCCCCCAACCAGATACACCTGACCGCTCTCTCCTTTTCTGAATACAAGGTCGATCGCTTCGCAGTGATCGGCAACATAGAGCCAGTCACGGACATTCTTGCCGTTGCCGTAGACCGGCAGGGGTAATCCGGCCCGGGCATTGTGAATCATCAGTGGAATCATCTTCTCGGGAAATTGGTACGGGCCATAATTATTTGAGCAGTTGGTTGTAACTACGTCAATACCGTAGGTCTGGTGATAGGCCCGTACAAGATGATCGCTCGCGGCCTTGGTTGCCGAATACGGCGAGTTTGGCCGATATGGCGACTCCGATGTAAACCGGCCGTCCGGTCCTAACGATCCGAATACTTCGTCGGTTGATACATGGTGAAATCGAATCCGCTGCCCGGCGTCGGCGGCATGGCGCACCATTTCAAGCAAATTAAATGTCCCCACCACATTCGTCTGTATGAATGGTGATGGCCCAAGGATAGCTCGATCGACATGGGACTCAGCAGCCAGATGTATAACACCGCTGAAATGGTACTTTGCGAAACAGTCTGCTAAAGCCCCTGAGTCACAAATGTCAATTCGTTCTAACCGGTAATTCGGGCAGGACTCCAATGAGACCAGATTGTGCAGATTGCCCGCATAGGTCAGGCAATCGATATTGACAAACAGCTCGTTGGGGTATTTCTCAACCAAGTATTGTAACAGGTTCGAGCCGATAAACCCCGCCCCGCCGGTTATCGCTATCTGTCGCTCAAAACCATCCATAGCAATGACTCACACCGATAATCTCTATCTGGGCGATAATCTATCGTCGGGAGCGGAGATCACAACAAAAACTTGAGGTTTGCTTGTTCGTTGCAGCTGTAAAAACATGGCGCCCCGCAGAATTGAACTGCGGACACACGGATTTTCAGTCCGTTGCTCTACCAACTGAGCTAGGGCGCCAATATCTGAAAGTACGGTGCCAATAAAGACCGATTTCTACCGATGTCAATGTTATTCTATCGACCGAATGAGAAACAGTTCTTTGTATTCGGAGAAAAGAGCGCCAACAGAACTATTGCAGACATAACCAATAGAACTATGCTTTCGAAATGGCCATAGCCAATAGCGGCGAATACCATTATGACAATGTGTGTCACGACCTGACCATACCAGCCCCACCGCTTTAGATCTCTATATGCCATAGCCAAGCCGACCAGAATCAGCCCAACTACCAAAAAAAATATTGGTGTGCCCAAATTGTCGTAGCTCTTGTCAAGAAATCCAAGGACAATCGAGACAACCCCGTAAAGCAGAAATACTGCCGAAAAAAGATATCCATACCATTTGGCCAGCTTGAAACTAAAGGGAATCAGGCTGGCTAGCTGATTTGTAGTCATTACGACCTCCTTATTTGGTCTGCTATTCTCCCAACAATCCCGCGCCTATGAAGCCAGCATCGTTGCCCAACGATGCTTTTACAATCGACAACCCCTTGATAGCCGAAGAAAATGCACGCTGTTTTACTTCGGCGGAGACTGATTCGAGAAAACCGCCGCCGCCATCGGCAATCCCTCCACCGATTACGATTACTTCAGGGTTGATCAGGTTGACAATTCCGGCCAACCCGATGGCGAGATAGCGAGCAGTTTCATCGATTGTCTCGTGCGCAATCTCGTCGCCCCTTTTTCCTGCTGTGAAGAGCTTCTTTATGGTCAGGTTTTTTGTGTCTCCACCCAAGATATTTTCAAATGTGTTGCTCATTCGCTTTTCGAGTTTCCGTTTGGCTCGATTCAGTATCGCCCGTGATGAACAGTACGCTTCAAGGCAGCCTTTGTTTCCACACCCGCAAACCGGACCATCAATGCTGTTTATCGGCAGGTGACCCAGTTCACCGGCAGAGAAACTGCTTCCTCGCCAAAGCTTTCCGCCTATGATAACGCCCCCTCCAACTCCCGTACCCACCGTAACACAGATAGCCGAATCGGCTCCGATGGCCACCCCAAATCGGGCTTCCGCCAGGGCCATGGCGTTGACATCGTTATCGACCCATACCGGCAGATTCAACCTGGCCCTGAGGTTCCCGGCGATGTCAATCCCGGTCCAGCCCTTTATATTGGGACAGGGACCGATCACTTTGCCGCTCTTGAAATCCACTGCCCCCGGTGTGCCCACGCCCAGATACGAGACCGAGAGGTTCTCCTCTGCAGCGTGATACAGCAAACTCTCACCGATGTTAGTTACCATGTGCATAAGGGGCTGAGCGCCCTTGTCAGCCATCGTAGGCCGCTGCTCCCGGAACAGAACATTTCCTGTCGAATCAAAAAGGCCGAACTTAACGCTGGTAGCGCCAATATCTATTCCGGCGTGGACTGTTACTTCCGACATCTTTTCGTATCCTTATTATGCCCGTACTAAAGCGGAATCTGTACGACGCTCTTCGACAAAAAACAAGTCAAGGCGCAGAAACGTCTTTGTCCCTGAGCCTCAGGCTTACAAAAAGGACTCGTTCCCCTACTCTGTCAAGGTAAAAGAGCGTTAACAGTGTGATCACTCGGCATGCTCGCCGGTCCGCTCGCCAATGAGGTGGCGCAAGCAGGACACAAGGTCTTCGCGTGGCACTGTCGTCTGAATATGATCCGCTTGCAACCATTCTTCCCGATTCTGGGTTTGTTGAGCCTTGATCGTGCCTGCGGCCAGGTTCTTTACCGTTACCTCCCCCTTCTCAAACTCGTCAGAGCCTGAAATTACGGCCAGCGGAATCCCCGCCTTGTCGCCGTACTTGATCTGTTTGGTCAGATTACGGCTATCGCCGCAGTAGATTTCAGTATTAATTGATGCCTCCCGCAGTTCTGCGACCATTTCAAGATAGTCCGGAAGATGATCACGGTCCATCACCGTGACCAACACCTGAGATATCGACCGGCGGAGCTTGATGGCATCCAGCTCTATCAGCGCAGCCAACAGCCGATCGACACCGCATGACGACCCAACAGCAGGAATTGACCGATTCAGAAACCGGTCGACAAGATTGTCGTAGCGTCCACCGCTGAAGATGGAACCGTATTCGGGCAGATCTAGCAAAGTCGTCTCGAAAACCGGTCCTGTGTAATAGCCGAGGCCGCGCACGATAGTCAGGTCAATCTCTATTCGGTCCGGGGTGACACCCATCGACGAGAGACATTTCTCGATATTACGTAGTTCCGATATCCCTTCAGTAGCGACTTCGATATTGCCAAGCAACGACTCCGCTCTCTCCAGAGCCGATCTGCCCTTTGTTGACGCTATTTCCAAGAATTGTTCAATCGTACGGATTTCTTCGCTGCCAAGCTTCAGGCCGTCTATTCGGTCCCCCGACTTATCGACTCGGCCCGGCCCCAATTCGGCCATCACTGCCTTGAGTCCCTGCTTATCAAGCTTGTCGATAACCCGCATGACATTCTGCCCGACTTCTCCCTCGATTCCGGCAAGTTGCATCAGACCGTTAAGAATCTTCCGATTGGAATACCGAACCACAAACCGCTCAATCGAAAGCGCCTCCATCGATGACACCATCGCTGCCATTATCTCGGCATCGGCCAAGAGATTCCGGGTTCCGACAATATCAATATCAAACTGCATAAACTCCCGAAACCGTCCCGGACCGGGCTTGTCTACACGCCATACGTTGCCGTACTGGTAACGACGAAACGGTAGCGGCAAGGTAGGATTGGAGGCAACGTATCTGGCCAGCGAGACCGTGAACTCATAGCGCAGAGCCATATCGATATTGTCAGGACCGATAAATCCAAACAACTCGGCCAGACTGTCTTTGTTGTAATGAGTCCCAAGCAATGTTTCTGCAGATTCGAGTGACGCCGTCTGAAGAGGTAGATAGCCCATGCGTTCGACCACCGATCGCAGTTTATCAAACATCTCGTCACGAGCAATCTGTTCTGCGGGCGGATAGTCGCGAAACCCTTTCAGCACTTGCGGTTTTACTTTGTTTGTTTTTCGTTCACTCATAGTGCATTCCCGGCATGATTTGTACTTGTCTCGCAGGGAACATATCTATTTTTCGGCCCAGACAAAGTTTTTTTTGACCCGCGCGCAGGTCAAACCTATCCTGCCTGCATTCATTTGGGGTCGATGGGATTGTCGCTGGATCGAGTTTGACCAAATGCGGAGGATTCTTGCACTGTCCTGCCTTGATACACCGCTTGCTATTAGTGGCGGCATTGGCAATGCCGATGCCCGGTGCACGTGATGCAGCCTGCTCTGACGCTGCTGCATCCCCAATTTCTATAGAGATCGATAGTGTCGCTTATGAAGCAGGAGAAACACGCGAAAATATCCTGCTTGACCTGTTCGTAAGTAATCTCCAGTTGGGTGGTTTTGACCTGCTGATGGCCTATGATCCCGGTATCCTCGATTTTCTCGGCATAGAGGCCGGGGAACTTCCCGAAAACTGCGGATGGGAATACCTGAACTACGGATATGATCTCGTGGAAAACAGCGACACCCTGCCTCCCCTCGGCCTGATCAGGGTTATAGGCGCCGCTGTCGACCAGAGCTCTCGTTCGGACCCGCTCTGTACCCGCAGTGATACGCTGTATTCGTTGCTAACAATGCGGTTTCAGCCGCACCCCTGGGTCCAATTCGGAACCGCCTATCCAATTCGGTTCTATTGGGTTTCCAGTGATGACAACATTCTCTGGAGTCGATCCGGAGACAGCGTATATGTTTCAAGGAGAGTATACGATTCTATGGGGAACATGTCGATTGCGGACACAGCCCACTATTCATATCCGTCATTTCTGGGTGGCGGCATTGACGCACTCTTCCCCGACGCCAAGAGACCTTCGGCATATCGACACGTGGATTTTACTAACGGCAGTATCACGATCGAACGCTGACCGGTCCCAGTGCACATGCGGATTGCTCTCCCGCCTTGCTCGAAGAGAGACAAACGAGTATAATGGCAGCAACTCTAAGAACCGTATGAGCAGGAGATTAGCTATGAGAACATTGCTTTTGCAAATGGCGGCGCCTGTTGTTGTTGCAATTCTTTGTATGCCCGCCTTTGCGCAAAAGGGTATGGTAACCAGCCAGCTTCTGGAGCGCTATCAACAGCAGGTCGACAAAAATTACGATGTCGGCCGGACAATCAACGCTGTTACCAACAACAAGATAAAAGAACTCTCGCTCAACCGCGATCTAATCGTACAGCACGACAAGTTGGTAAACTACAAACTCAAAGGAACCAGTATTATCAACCAGCGCAGTTCCGGACGGTGCTGGATGTTTGCCGGTGTAAACGTACTTGCCCCAAAGGTAATGACAAACCTCAAACTTTCCGATTTTGAGCTGTCCGAGGCGTATCTGGCATTCTGGGACAAGCTGGAGAAATCGAACAGGTATCTCGAAATGATGATCGCCCTGAGCGACACACATCTTGATGCAGATGTATATCAAAAGCCCACTCGGCGACGGCGGATGGTGGCATTACTTCACCGACCTGATTGAGAAATATGGAGTCGTCCCGACCACTGCCATGCCGGAAACGAAGCAATCCACCGCCACCGGCACAATGAATAAGCTGATCAAATCGCTTCTGCGCAGCTACACTGCGGAGCTTCGTTCAATGCATCAACAGGGCAAGAAAGAAAATGATTTGCGCGCGCGCAAAGAGGAAATGCTCGCCGATATCTATTCCCTACTTGTCTATACCTATGGCATGCCTCCAAAAGAATTCCGCTTCAGGTGGGAGGATAAGGACGATTCAACGTCAACTGTTCTTGAGCGGACATATACACCGACTGAGTTCTACCATGAATTCTACGGAGAGCAGATGCCGGAATACGTCGCGCTGGTCAGCAATCCCTCAATGGATCTCAACCAGCTCTTCGAGATCAATTCGAGCCGCAACATAGAAGAAAAGCCGGATCAGACCGTTCTCAACCTTCCCGTCTCTGTCCTGAAAGACTACGCACTTCGAGCTCTTCTCGACAGCCAGATTATCTGGTTTGCATGCGATGTCGGGAAGGAAAACTACCGCGACTCCGGCATTCTTGCTGTCGACATATATGACTACAATCGAACTTTCGGTGTAGATTTCAAAATGTCCAAGACCGACCGTATACAATTTCGCGACATCACGCCAAACCATGCAATGGTGTTCACCGGGGTCGACACCGCCTCCGACGGATCGCCGCGAAAGTGGCTGGTAGAAAATAGCTGGGGGAAGAAAAAGGGGGACGACGGCTACTGGTACATGTACGACAATTGGTTTGATGAATACGTGCTGATGATTATTGTCGACAAAGCGATGCTCGACGACGACCTCCGCAAAATGTTCAGCCAGAAACCAAAACAAATTGCCGACTGGGAACCATTCTTTGTCGCTTTGCGTAACCTCGACTGGAGCGGAACCGATCGGTGAGCATTGCCGAGAAACTCGCGGCGCTTTTCCCTCAGTCGCAGATCACGACGCATCCGGACCAACTGGCCGTCGTCTCACAGGATGAATCCACCCTCCCCGGTGTTCTCCCGCAGGTTCTCGTCTGGCCCGAATCTGCCGTGCAAATACGAGAAGTAGTTCTGCTATGTATAGAAACCGGCACGCCCATCACTACACGCGGCGCTGGCAGCGCCCTCGAAGGTTCCACTATCCCCCATGCCAACGGTATTGTACTCGATGTCAGCCGAATGACAAAAGTCGTCGATTACTGGCCGGATGACCTCCAGATTCGTGTTCAACCGGGAATCGTGTATGATGATCTCAACGAAAAACTCAAGCGAGACGGACTGTTCTTTCCTCCGTCACCGGGTGGCTCGGGTGATATTGCTACCGTTGGCGGTATGGTCTCGACCAACGCCAGTGGCATATACTCGGTCAAGTATGGCGGCACCAAAGATTATGTCTTGCAGATGGAAATCGTTACAGGCAAGGGTGAGATTCTCACACCGGGCTGTCGAGCCACAAAACGTTCGAGTGGCTATGATCTGACCGACCTGATCACCGGCTCGGAAGGGACGCTGGCCATCATATCGTCGATCACCCTTAAACTGGCTGGCCTGCCGGAGGGACGCCTTCAGACCGCTTTCACATTCCCCGATGAAATTGCTGCGGCCAAAGCTGTATCCGAAATCTGCCGATACGGCATCGACATTGCAGCAATCGAATTTCTCGACAGAGAACTGATCCACTCGCTCAACCTGCTCAAGGAGTACGGCCTGACCGAACTGCCTTCGTTGTTCCTAGAGTTTCACGGTCTCGATGCAACAACGCAATCGAACTCAGAACTGACGGCATCAATATGCAACGAACTCGGCGGCAAACCACTCACGCTGGCCGACAATCAACGTCCCTGGGAAGTCCGCCACTGGGCGACCGAAGCGATCAAGCAACGCATGCCGGGCCATACGATCATCCGCAACGATGTTGCATTTCCGATATCAAGTCTGCCGGTCATGGTTGAGTTCTGTCGAGACAAAAGCAGGCAGAACGGTTTGCTTATTCATGCATTCGGACATGTCGGTCTCGGGCTGCTGCACGCGCTCATTCTTGCGGACCGCAATGACGATGCGCAATGGAAACTTGCGAAGCAAGTCAACGATGATATCATCCGCAAGGCGCTCGAACTCGGCGGGACCATATCGGGCGAGCACGGAATCGGCCTCGGTCACAAGAACCTGTTCGAACTGGAGC
>JBHHVC010000023.1:0-21571 GCA_046754125.1 Candidatus Zixiibacteriota bacterium | reverse complement strand
AATGCCTGCTCCTGCTGCTGAGTCCGTTCATATCAGCCTTGAGTCACCTATAGCCGAATTAGTCGACCGATTGCCCTCGATCCAGGACATTCTCGTTCGGGGCGGTCTGGGCGCGTTGGCAATGCCGGGACACATAGACAAGGTCAGAATGATGGGGATAACGTTGGGGCAGGCAGCTAGCAATCACGGCCTTGAGACAGATCCGCTTCTCAATCAGATCAGAGATGAGTTCGAAAAGTGTGGCATAACAGTCGAAACAGCCACCAACTCCGGTGAAGATAAAGGTACCGAGATTACGCCTGACATGTTGATTGGGGACATAATGCAAATGCAGCCTCAATCCAAGGCCGTGTTCGAGCAGTATTTTGGCTCTGGCTGTTTTGACTGCCCGGGACAAAGCTATGAATCGATCGACTTAGCTTGCAGAATGCACGGAGTCGATCCCGAGGAGTTTATCGAACAACTGACAAAAGCGGTCAGCACTTGAATTAGTGCCGACCCAAGTTTTCGGCAACGTCGCTGAGCGAGCAATGTCGGTACTCACCGACAGGGAAAACGGGCCTACATGGCCGAGAGTTTCTTCTCCAGTTCCTTTATCGACTTGGCCAGCCGGTCTATCTTCTTCTCGACCTTTTTCAAATCTGACCCTTTGGCGAGCTTCAGGTCTTTTACCACTTTTGAGATGTTCTGCTGCGCTTTGCTTGTTTCGCGAGCTATTTTCTCTCGGACACCGGCAGTCGACTTTTCTGCCCGGTCAAGCAATTCCATTACGGCCTTCTTTCGGTCGGAGCGGTCGAGGTCTCCCCGCTTGATGAGGTCGTCGATGATTTTTTCGGCTTTGGACCTTGTCACCTGAAAGACGCCAATAGATGCCAGCACAGTGTTTCTTAGAATCGACATAGTCGTTTCTCCTCCTAATACTATAATGTTTTGGAATAGCTCTTTGGACGTCGCGCTATTCTTCCATTGGTTTGCCTCCGACTGCATCACCCTGCCCAACACATCAAGAGTGATATCGGCCGAACTGGTCGAGTCGATTATCCGGACCTGCTCTCCGGCCTTAATCAGAGAAGCCAGTTCCCGCTGGGTCAAAGTGCGGCTGGACTCAGTGTCGTAGAGCCGCCGATTGGAATATCGCTTTATCACACGTACCATAGTTCTAACTCTACCGTATTATAGTGCACTGCACTATGATTTGCAACAAAAAAAACGAATCAATGACGGTTGGCTGACATCAGAACGATATTGACGATTTCCAGAAGGCGTTCACAGGAAAACGGTTTCTTGATAAACATGTCCCCGCCCGATTTGAAGGACCTGCCCATATCGTCGCTACGGTCTTTACCAGTCAGGAAAATGATAGGAGTCGAGGCAAATTCCGAATCTGCCTTTATTTCCTTGCAGATATTGTATCCGTCCTGCCCCGGCATCATAATATCCAGAAGTATCACGTTGGGCTTAAACTCCTGAGCCCGCTTGACGGCTTTTTCTGAGCTGTTTTCAACAGCTACCTGATAACCGGCGTCCAGCAGGAAGGTCTCTACAATTTCGGTGATTTCTCTCTCGTCGTCGACCACCAGTATTTTGGCGGTGTTTATGTCAATTTTGAACGACATTTAATAGGTCAGCTTCCTTACGGTTTTGATCAAGCTCTACATATTACCTTCGGACAGTCCAGTCACAGACTTTAGCTGACTATGGCTAATATAGTTGCGTAAGGAATCATGCGTTTCACCACGCTCCGTATCTGCTTGGCAGTACATGATTTACTAACCACTGCGGTTCCGCCGCCTTCAGTGGCTCCTCCCAGCCTCTGATAACGATTGGCAGGTAAGGAGATAACTGGAATATCCTGAGTCTGTGGTCAGAAACGTAACCGTCAGGCTGCTTTGTGACTGTCAATATCGGGATCATTGACTACTAGAGGAATCCTCGGCGCGCAAGCGGATGTTATGCATGGGTCGATCAGGTTGGCGTTGCTATTCATGCCCGCCATTGAGAGAGTCTTTCGGTGTAGACGTGGTTTCATCTTTCATCCCCACTGACTTAGGCGGCTAGGAATAGAACTCAACCCTGCCGCAATCGCTGCGTGGATTTTAATTGCCCGCGACCACCGACGCAGCTATCCTCGGCAGTGTGGGAAACAGCACTGACATTCGTATCGTGGCGCGCAACCGCCGGGCCCGTTACGATTATGAGATTCTTGACCGGATTGAGGCCGGTATATCCCTTATGGGGTCGGAGGTGAAGTCTCTCAGGGCGGGAAAGATCAACATGGGAGACTCCTACGCCACAATTGAAAGGGGTAGCGTTATTCTCAAAAACTTGCATATTTCCCCGTACGAGATGGCCGCAGATCAGCCACTCGACCCCATACGCCCACGCCAACTGCTTCTCCACAAAAGAGAAATCAGAAAGATGCGGATTCAGGTCGAGCAGCGGGGTATGACTCTTGTAGCCCTGTCGGTTTACTTCAAAGGTAAAGTGGCCAAAGTCGAACTGGGTGTCGCCAAAGGACGTAGGAAATATGACAAGCGGCAGGCTATCGCGAAAAAGGAAGCCGATCGCAGGATCAAACGAGCAACGCAAAAGGATATGTAGGATCGCGCCTTCGCACATACCAGGATGACTCGACTTCTTGCAACAGTACTGCTAGCTTGCCTGATCCTTCCAGCAATATTAATCGCAAAGGTCACGGTAAGTATATCTGGTGGAACGGAGCATATTGATTCGTTCGACGAAAAGAACATCACTTATGTATCGCTCTCCGGGCTGGCCGACATTCTGGGCGGAAAGACCGACTGGGAGATCATTGGACATCAGATAAGGTATACCGAGGATACCCTTCGCTTCGACTTCTGGATCGATTCTCCGTTCTTCCGAACCGGAGACAGCCTGAAGAACCTGACCCTGCCTGCTCGCTTTCGAGACGGACAGCTTTTTGTACCAATTTACGCCTTCTTGCCATATTTCGACAGGGTTCATGTGCAGCGTATAACGTGGGAGAGGCCGTCGAAAACGATCCGAATCAATTCGGAGTATTTCAATGTCACGGATCTGGCCATCTCATCAAAAGCCAACGGGTTACTCGTCGAAATATATCTGACCGGCGAGATGGCCTACGAGATTTTCGTTACCGAGGGAAACTGGCTGAACGTCTCAATTCGTGATGGTCGAATCGCCCCACGCGTTGGCACCAGACGCGACTCGAGATACATGTATTCGCTCAAGACACATCAACTGGTACAGGCTGGGCAAATTTCGATACGGCTAAAACGCAATATCGAAAAGTGGACCCATCGAATAGCTCTCGATCCTCCGCGAATCCAGATATCTATTGCCGATACAGGTTTTCAACTGGACAGTTCCATGTCACCGGCCGAAATCGGCCCGGACGACAAGATTGATCTCATAGTAATCGACCCGGGTCATGGCGGCAGTGACTATGGCGCCATTGGCCAGCGCGGTACTCGCGAGAAGGACGTGGCCCTGAACATCTCTCGCGAATTGGCGAAGCTGATCCGAAAGGACAAGCAGTTCAAAGTAGTCATGACACGTGATCGCGACAAAACTCTCACTTTGAAGCAGCGAGCCGACATAGCCAACAGGTCTGCGGCCGACCTCTTCATTTCGATACACGCCAATGCCTCGCTGAAGACGCAGGTGCGAGGATGGAATGTTTTCTTCCTGGCGCCAGCTAAGAACGACTCCGCACGCTCTGCAGCACAGCTCGAGAACAGCGCTTTTCTCAAGGATATTTCTTCTCTTGACCGTCATCGCCAGGAGTCTGATCCGATAGTGTATGACGATCCAATTGGAGGCATAATCAGCGATATGCTTCAGACAGAGTTTCAGGCAGAGTCGCACGACTTTGCGATGATGTGCGACCGGGAGGTTCGGCGCGCCGTGAACATCCCTGCTCGTGGAGTTGATCAGGCCGGTTTTTTTGTTCTTAACCAGGTTTTCTCGCCGTCGGTCCTGGTCGAATCCGGGTTTATTTCCAATAAGTCTGAGGAAAAGCTGCTCAAAAGCCGCAAGTTTCAAAAAAAACTTGCCAGAGCAATCTACAACGCTATAAAGAGATTCAGGAATAAGTACGAACGGTAGGCTCGTACGCGGCCTTCAAGTTGTGTATTGAAGAAATGTCCGCGTATCGAAAGCGCTTTGACGGGTATGATGCCGTTGGAAAGAATAGAATGAATACATCCCAGCCTGAAACACGCGAAGCCCCAATCGGCATATTTGATTCCGGGGTCGGTGGCCTTACTGTTGCAGCAGAGATATTCGCACGGCTGCCGCAGGAAAATGTCATCTATTTTGGCGATGTCGGCCGAACGCCCTATGGCGGACGGTCGAAGGAAATAATTACACGCTTCACCTATCAGGATGTCGCTTTTCTTATCGAGCAGCAAGTCAAGTTCGTCATTTGTGCATGCAACACTGCTTCGGCTGTCGCACTCGACGACGTGAGCGGCAACTACAACATTCCGATGATTGGTGTGATCGAACCCGGAGCGGGGGCGGCGGTCGGGAGTACGAATAATGGACGAATCGGGGTTATAGGGACACACGCAACTATCGGCTCCAACGCCTACGCACGCGCTATCCACACAATCAATCCTGATATCAAAGTCTTCTCGCTGGCCTGCCCGTTGTTTGTGCCGCTGGTAGAGGAGGGTTATATTGACAAGGAAGCCACCTATTCAATTGCGCGCGATTATCTTCAAACGATGCTCGATGTGGGCATAGATACACTTGTTCTCGGATGCACGCACTACCCTCTTCTCAAGACGGTCATAGCAGATGTCGTGGGCGACGCCATCAAGCTGATCGATTCGGCCGAGGAAACAGCCCGCCAGACATATCGAACCCTGACCGAGACCAACCTCCTTCACCCGGCAGCGGCGCAGTCCCCCTCTTGCATGGGAGAACGAAGCTACTTTGTTTCCGACGTACCTGAGAAGTTTTCTGCCCTTGCTTCTCGCTTCTTAGGCTCCCCGATAGAAAAGATCGCACGGGTGGATATAAGCGCGTACTGAGCGGCCCGTTCCAAACATCGTAAAAGCAGATGCAACTCGTTTTAGCCACCAACAACGACGACAAGATTCGGGAGATCAAATATCTGCTGGACGATCTACCCGTGACTATCCTGACCCGGGACGATTTCCTGGAATTTCCCGATGTCGAAGAAACCGGCACGACACTCAAAGACAATGCCTGCCTGAAGGCGCGCGCTATCGCCGAGTTCTGCGATCTTCCCGCACTCGCCGATGACAGCGGGCTCGAAGTTGACGCACTCGGTGGCGCTCCCGGCCTGTACTCTTCGCGCTATGCAGGAGAACATGTCAGCTACCGCGACAACAACGAAAAGCTACTTGCAGAATTGGGAGAACATCCCCAAGAAAAGCGCAGTGCACGATTCCGCTGTGTCATCGCTATCGACTGGAATGACGGCACCGTCGAGAATATGGAGGGAATCGCCGAGGGGACCATCTGTGCGGACATTGCAAGCGACACCGGTTTCGGTTACGACCCTCTCTTTTTCTTCCCACCGTCCGGCAAGCGATTCTCTGACATGACTGTCGAGGAAAAGAACCTCGTGTCGCATCGAGGTAAAGCACTTCAGAAGGCACGCACAGCGATCATGGCGCGAATCAACCGCGCACAGCGATAGCATCGCTATCCACTTTCCCCTACTGTAGGAGCAATAAACAGGGGGGATATTCTGTGGGCGGCAGACGTCTCGTCTGCCCCTTAAGAGTTTCTGATGCTAAGCAGCAGACCGGAGGTCTGCCAGCCACAAGTCAACCCACAGCAAGCTGTCTGCTACCGGACGTGATTGACTAGAAAGTGCAGGAATGACGGAAAAGCGGGGAACGGCCTATGCCTTGCCCGAGCTTTTAGAGTCGGAGGCCGCATCGGTCGCTTGTGAACCATGCAGCACTTCTGGTGGGTAATCGACACGAGGAGTAAAGAGGCCCAGATAGCGTTGGTACCACTTCCACTTTTTTCGTTCCTGCTTTAGAAACTTCCTGATACGTTTGCTTCGAGCGTGTGCAATTGCGTCGTATCGTTCTATTTTTTGCAGCAGAATCTCGATTGACTCACGTCTTTCCAGAGATGTTCGGACCGTTTCGTAATCTCGGAAGTTAAATACGGTCTGAACAACCGGTTCGAAAAAGACCATTACCTGTGAACCGATGAAATTGAGAGGCTTCATTGATTCCAGAAATAGTATTGCCGGTACCGACCAACCTTTGTCGACAACTTTGTTGGCAAGTTTGTCGAGGACGCGTTCTTCATCATCGGGAAGGCTGGATCGACCGTCCTCGGGGAGTTGAACGTTGTCATTGAAGATACTCACTATCCGCCGCCCTCCATCGAATCTGATAAAACCGCCTCGCGCTGCCGATCTATTTGCTGCCTCACGAACGTAACAACCTCGTCTTTGTTGTTCTCGAACATCAGAAAGATCCCCCGAAAGTTTTCTAGGCGCGACGGTTTCATAAACGGCGACAGGAGAATACCGTTTTTGTCCGGGTAGCAACTGCGATATGCAGACCATTCCTTGGTAACCGTTTGCATAGAGGTCTTGACAGTGACGTCTCTATCAGTCAGATGGTAGTGCGTAGGCCAGTAAAATCTGGCCGTTGACACATACAAAACAACCAGCCCCAAGAGGGAAAACCATGATGACTCGGTAGCCAGATAAATGAAGAAGCTCACCAGCAGGATGAACAGCGACAGCAACAGTGTTGCAAGTGGTCGACGCTTCATCGGATGGCTCGTCCACCGTAATTGCATTCCAACGTTGTCGGCGGCCTGTTCATGTGCCGGTTTGTCGATCATTCGACATCTTCCGGCCGGCGATACCGTTCCTTGCGTACCCGTTCCATCATGTCCATTAGTTCCTGCGGATCGAACAGTTTCTTTTCGATGAGCACTCGCACCAGCGCCTCCTGCGCCAGGTTGTTCGACAAGGCAAGTTCCTCGAATGTAACGTCACGTTCATTACCATTAACAACCATCTTAAGTGCAACTTTTTTCTCTTCCATGCCTGCTCTCTTTCCCTCTGATCTTTCGGACAATGTAGTCGATCTTCTGCTTGTTGTTGTTCTTTAGCCAAAGCGTAAACGCTACGGCGGCGTCTGGGTGCTATCGAGGCTCTGAGGCGTTGGGCGATCCAATCGAATTGCCGACCCGCCGGCAATTCGGTACAGCGGCATCTCTGTATTTTCCCGGTATCGACCGAAGCTTATCCGACCAGAGGCGCCCTCATACTCTTGCAGCCCTCTAAGTGCCTCGGTGATTTCCTTTCGCCTGCCCGCCGCTCCGCTGATTCCCTCTGCAGCGATATTCACTGCATCAAAGCCCAGTCCCGCTAACCGAGGGGGCTGCTTTCCGAACCTCGCATCGTATGCAATGGCCAGCTGTTGGTATTGATAGCCGCCGGAGAACTCCAGGAAGGGTGAAGGGAATACGGCCATGCGGGTGACGTCATCTCCCAGTGTTACTATCATATCGTCCGCCCAGCCGTCTGAACCGAGGTACTGACCGGATAAATTGTAGAACCCTACTTGGGCGACCAGTTGGCGAATCTGGCGCGCCTCTCCAGGCATATATATCGCGTCGACATGAACGAGTAGCCCATCCAACTCAAGCGTATCGCCATTGTCATCGATAAAATAGATGGAATCCGGAAAGGCGCCAAGAACAACCGCCTTGGCATCGCGAATAATCCCTCCGAAGTCCTTGTCCCGTGCACGATAATGTTCAACGGCAACTACGGTTCCGCCCAGTGACTTGAAACGATTGACGAAAGCACGAGACATACGAAGATGATCGGCCGCAGTAGAAGTGATGACAATCGCCGAATCGGCTGACAAACTATCTATAGCGTACTCGGCCATTCTCACTCCCTGCAACTCAACGTTTGGTGAGAGTTGAAAAGCACTTTCAGATAGTCGGGTCAGGCCAGCCTCCGTTGCGGCAGGCGCAATCATCGGCAGGTCACTGCATCTTAAGGCGGCAGAAGCAACTGCTGCTTCACTGCTGGTCAGCGGCCCAATGACTATGTCGGTAGAGGAGGCATCAAGGTCCGCTACTATGTTAGCAGCATCGACAGCATCGCCGCGAGTATCGTATGTCCTTATGCTGATTTCGTTACCCGTCCTCTGTCGGTAGCTCTGCGCCGCAAGCAATGCCCCGTTGTGGATCTCTTCACCGTAGCTGCGCAGTTCTCCCGAGAGTGGCACTACCAGGGCGATTTCTATCGGATGCGAACGGTCTGAGACTCCCTTGCCGCCGGATTGGACAGTTACCCGGTCGGGACACGCAGCGGCGACCCGAGCGGCAGCGCCGACGTCTCCTTTTTCGACAAGAGCATCGACAACCAGTTGTACTAACTCGCAGCGCTTACCTGACGATAACCCATCAAAATCGGCAGGGCCGAGCCGCACCGATTCAGCCGACGCCACTGCGGCCTCGATCGACTTGCTAACGAGTCGGCTAAGCCGTGAATCGGTAGAAAATCGGTAGGCCAGAATATAGTCGTCGAGAGCTTTCTTGATGTGTTCGCCTCGATAGCGCGCATTGCCGCGAAAAAAATGTGCGTGCGCGCGCTCGGGAGAATCGGGAAACTGTCTCAGGTAGACGGAATATCCCGCGGCAGCGGCGCCAAAATCGGCAAGATAGTAGTTTGCCTTTGCTCGGTAGAATATGTACTGATCAATTTGGGTTGACTTTGGAAAGCGTCCAGCTAACTCTTCTAATAACCCGACCGCGCCCAGGAAATCTCCCTCGCGCATCAACCGTTTGCTACGCGAAAAAAGTGACCTCTCTTCACCGCTCTGGGCTGCAACTGGTTCCGTCGACGATATTGCGATGAGCGCGACCAGACACATAGTGACCACCACTCTCACCGATAACGGGATCATCTATAGCGAATACTTTCCAAAATCTTCCGGATTTATTTTTCTTAGCCGTTCGCGCAAC
Source organism: Candidatus Zixiibacteriota bacterium (assembly GCA_046754125.1). Lineage (GTDB taxonomy): Bacteria > Zixibacteria > MSB-5A5 > GN15 > FEB-12 > JBHHVC01. The sequence goes on along the minus strand of JBHHVC010000023.1, from coordinate 12,577 downwards.
GATTCTGGGTCGGTAGGCATTTGCTCCATCGGCGGAGTCTTGCCGTTCTGCAGATGGAACAACTCTTCATTGACAAAGATGGCAGCACCGGTTTTGAGCGCAAGTGCAATCGAATCTGACGGTCGGGCGTCTATTTCAAATTGGCATCCATCACGGGCAATATGTATGCGAGCGTAAAATGTCTGCTCTCTTAACTCGGTTACCTCAATCCTCTCGACAGTCGCCTCAAGTGTGGAGAGCACCTGATGTAACAAGTCATAGGTCATTGGCCGTTGCGGCTTAACCCCGGACAGCTCCATTGCAATCCCCCACGCTTCAGCGTGTCCGATCCAGATCGGCAGCACCTTGTCCAGAGAGGGCGGCGAAAGAATGACCACAGGCGAATTAGTGGTCATGTCCATTGCCAGACCCTCGACTTTGGCCTCAAGCATATTCATACGGCTACGACTTCTTTACAACCCACAACTTTGCCTGTGCAGTTACGTCTTTTTCAATCTTTACGCCGACCGTGTACACACCGAGAACGCGGATTGGTGATTCCAGCACAATAGATCGCTTATCAACAATGACTCCTTCCTTTTTCAGAAGGTCCGCGATATCGGCCGAAGTCACCGACCCGAACAGCTTGTCTTCTTCGCCGACCAGCACTTCAGTAGTCAGGGACAGTTGTTCGATCTTGTCCTTTACAACCTCTGCTTCGCGGCGAAGCTTCCGTTCCCTGATATCCTTCTGTTTTCGCACTTCCCCAATGGCCTGAAGGTTGGCCCGTGTGGCAGGGATGGCCAGATTACGCGGCAACAAATAGTTGCGTCCGTAACCGGTTTTCACCTCTATGGTGTCACCGGCCGACCCCAGTTCGGCGATATCCTCTCGCAAGATTACTTTCATACTATACCCTTTCCTAATCTATAACAATGTTTATTAGGCCTCAAGCATTTCCTGCTTCCAGCCGCGGAGGGCGATTGCGCCAGTCAAAGAAGCTGTCGACGAAGCCTATGAGAATAGCGACAAAGAACCCGACCAACTGTGTAAAGAATAAGAACACGTAGAACAGCACTTTCATCGCTCTGGCAATGCTCAGCCTCTTAAGGTAGTATTCCAGTAACGACAATCCACCCACACAATAGTAGACGGATAGAATAGCCAGCATATTGTCGGCGGCCAATGCGGCCGGATCATCGAATACTAGCCGGATCGAAATGCACACGATCAAAACCGGAGCCAGTGAAAACGGTACCCGCAATTCCGTGAAGGAAACTGGACTTGTCGGTGCGCCCTGCTTTCCTCGTGCCCACCTGACAAAAATAAGATATCCGATTGAAAACTGCATCAGGGCGCCCAACACAGTGGCAGCCGGAACCAGACGCACAAATGCCTTCAGCATTTTCCCGGTTTGTTCCGCGTTGTCACGTATTGCCTGATCCGAGTAACCGGCAGTAGATAGCTGCGAAGTCAGATTCGTCAGCAGCTCGTTGCCGGACGATTCCACCATCTGCGACAACTCCGACCACAGTGGCAGATACTGAACAGAAGCAAAGAAAGCCACAGACACGGCCGCAGAAATATACACAAACTTCTGGCGGGATCCGGCCATTGTCTTTCGCCCGGCGATAACAGCGGCAAACAAGAGGCTGCTCCATCCAGCCAATACCGGCCAGAGAATGGACAGTCCTGAGACAAGATAGCTTAGCACGACAGCACCCACAGCTGCCCCCCACAAAACATGCGTGTGCCTTTCGAAGGCGAGACGAGCAATCCCGAAATACAGGAAAACTGTCAGCCCGTACGTTGCAACAGCCAGCGACAGAGACAGCGGCAGCGAAACCCCTGCGCCTACGCCTGAATAGGCGATGAGTGCGTAGATTCCCATTGCCACAATAATTGTCGCAGCTGCAACGCCCACTTTCGGTTGCACAGGTGTCGACAAAGCGGTAATCACTTCCTGTCGGCTAGCGGAAAGATTCACTCTCAAAAGCCAGAATCGCTAATACCCGCGCCCTCTTAACAGCGGTGGTCACCTTACGCTGATGACGGGCGCAGTTTCCTGATACGCGACGAGGGATGAGTTTGCCGCGTTCGTTAGTGAAGCGGCGTAGCGCTCTTTCGTCGCGATAATCCACCAGGTTTATTTTGTTCTCGCAAAAGCGACAGATTTTTCGTCTTTTTCGTTCAGCCATTTTGTGTATCCCTTAACTGTCGGCTCTCGCCGCGCTCAAAGTTCCTCATCTTCGTTTGCTTCTGTGACATTCCCGGCTTTTTGCTCGGCCGACACAGGAGTCTCCACTCCGGGCTGAGCTATGGGCGTTTTCGGTTGCACTTCAGGACGCTCTGCCGGAGCCGGACGTTCTACCGGAGCGGGACGCTCTACAACACCTTTATCGGAGGCAGGCTGTGCAGCATCGGCACCGCTGGTAGCACCAGTGTCCTTTGTATCATTGGTCGGCTTCTGGGTCCTGTCATCGGGCCTTCTCATTGGTGGTCGCTCCCGGTCACCACTGTCGGGACCTCTCCGGCGCGGGCCAGAATCGGACCCTTCAAATCGACGACGTCCGAACCGCTCACTATCTCTGAACGGACTAGGCGCTCGTTCACCGACCTTTTCGGGATCACCCTCGTACAGGACGGTCAGGCTCCGGACATAGGGCTCTTCCAGCCTATAGTGGCGATCCAGCGCCGGCAGCACTTCTTTCGACGATTCAAAGGTGATGGTCGTGTAATACCCCTGGATCAGTCCCTGGATTTCGTATGCCAGACGACGTGTGCCCATGCGATCGGTATGCAGCACTTTGCCACCGCCATCTGTGATCAGTTTGGCCACAGCGGAGACGTTAGCATCAAGCGCCGCATCATCGGTTTGGGGATTAATAATAAATGTTGTCTCGTAGATCTTCACGCATGATCCTCCCTACGGACGTTGGTTAACATTCAAACGGCCCAGTCGGGGAATTGCTGATTCCGACTAAGCAGGGTTACTATTCAGTTGTCCCATCACCTCATCGAGGGGACGGTAGAGCGCAAATATAATTGCCTCGGCGGCTTGCGCAAGCACTTTATTTGCGACTTCTTCTTCATCCTCAGTGAATCTACTGAGCACAAAACCTACTATATCCCCATTATCGGGCGGTGGGCCGATTCCCAAACGCAGACGCGGAAAATCGCTGGAGTCCAGAGTGTCGGCTATAGAGGCCAATCCATTATGGCCACCGTCTGAGCCGCCTCGCCGGAGCCGAGTTTTTCCCAACGGCAGGTTGAAATCGTCAACCACAACCAACATGTTGCTCTGATCCAGCTTATACTCGCTGAGAACAGGTTGCACGGCCAGCCCTGAACGGTTCATAAAGGTTCTTGGCCAGATAAAAACTAACTTACGGCATCCGGGCGGCTCGATGGCCAGATCATAGAGTTCAGTCGGCTGCTGCCGGCGGCACCTCAGGCGGGTCGCGGCCAGACGGACAGCCTCAAATCCGATATTATGCCGCGTACCGGTATACTCGTCTCCGATGTTGCCAAGACCAATAATCGCTGTGATCATAACAAAGTTAAACCCGGGCGGTCAGGGAACGGTTTCTATGCTTTTCAATCCTGAGCCGACCCGGTGAACCGATAACCGATACCACGAATTGTTTCAATGTGGCTAGGCCGCTTGGGATCATCTTCAAATATCCTTCGCAGCTTCAGGATGAAGTTGTCAATGGTCCGATTTGTCGGATATGAATGATACCCCCACACGGCATCAAGTAACTGGTCTCGCGAAACCACCTGCCCTGCCCGCTCAACCAGGTATTTCATAACCATACACTCTTTGTGTGTCAGTTCAAACTTTCCACCCGGCCCTTCGGCGTCAAATGTAGAGAAATTGATTATCCGACCATCGAAGGAGTACACATCACTGACTTGGTCACGAGCCGCCAGCCAGGCCTGTCGTCGAAATATCCCCTGTATCCGAGCGAACAACTCAGCGACATCAAATGGCTTAGTGATATAGTCGTCACCTCCAACAATCAATCCTTCGACTTTATCCTCGGTCTGATCGCGTGCAGTAATAAACAGAATAGGCAGAATAACCCCATCGGCCCTCAGCCTCTTGCATATTTCGAGGCCATCAAGCCCGGGGAGCATAATATCCAGCAGCAATAGATCGAAATCACCACGCCTGACTTCCTCAATCACGCGGCTGCCGTTCCCGGTATGAGCCACCTGATACCCTTCGGCCTCAAGGTTCATGATCAGGCCATCGGCCAGATTTGAATCGTCCTCAGCAAGCAGTATGGTCTTCATTGGCTTCCTCTGCCTTAAGATATATGGTAAAGGTTGTTCCCTTTTGCAGACCTTCAGAAACAGCCATGATTGTGCCATCGTGGGCAGCAATAATCTCACTGCACAGATAAAGGCCGAGCCCGGATCCGCTGGCAGTGCGATGTAGTTCGTCTCCGACCCTGTAAAAGCGATTAAACACTTTAATGCAGTCCTTCTTGCTCAGTCCGATGCCGTTGTCAGCTATGGATAACATCACTTTGTCTGATGCCCGGGTCAAACACACATTCAGAACGACCTTTGCACTTTCATTGTACTTGAGCGCATTTTCGAGTACCGCATCAATTGTCCGCCGCAACCCGGGGGCATCACCTCTGATGAAGACCGAAGGTTGGATCGCGCGTTCAACATGCAACTCTTTGTTTAGCGGCGAAGCCTCTATCTGGTCCACCGCTGCTGTCACCACACTGCTCAGATCGAATCGATGAGGCTGCATGGAATATCCGCTGCGCTCAAACCGGCTCGCCTCCAGAACGTTTTCTACCAACCTCTCAAGTCGATCTATGTCCTGTTTCATGCGCGGTATGATCTGTTCCTTTTGTTGCGACGAGATTTTTTCAGACTGGAGGCAGTCGGCATAGATGTTCATGGACGCGATCGGTGTCTTCAGTTCGTGCGTGACCGCCATCAGAAAGTTCTGCTGGTGAAACTTCAACTCCTCGGTGCGTACCAGCGCCCGGTAGATCAACCACACCCCCAACCCGATAAGCACCAGGAAAAAGAGGCCTTCGCTCCCCAGCATAACTTGGCGGGATATCTCCTGCTGATGAAGTCGCTCGACAAACTCGGAATCGGCTCCTAATTGCGCGGCCAGCTCTACCTTTTCGTCGGTCAACCGCGCCATGAAATATATCCACCACCCCGCCTGCGCCACCAGCACAACGGACAATGAAATGAACAGGGCCAGTGCCCTTCTGACAGTCATAGAACTCCCACTAAGTTCCAGATATCGTTTCGACTTTCAGGAATATACAAAGAGAAGCCGGGGCAATCAATCACCGGACGATTAACTGGCAGGAAGGATTATGCTCGGAGCAGCCTGCTCTTAGGCGAGGGCCGGTTCCGCCTCTGGGACAGGCGCCTCACTGTTGAAGCCCTCGACTTTCTCGCCGCGTATCAGCTTGTCCGCAGTGTCGAGCAGCTTGTCGAGATCGAGCTTTGTGATATGGGCGTCAGCCTTCAGGTATTGTGCCCTGGCTTTCATGCCCATATCTCCGATTGATGAATAGATAATAACCGGCGTGTCGGGTCGTTCAGATTGCCGTATCCGAAGTGTAAGTGCCAATCCGTCCATACGAGGCATCTCGACATCGCTGATAACCAGATCAAACGGCTCCTGCTGAAATGACTCCCAGCCATGATATCCGTCGCCTGCCTCGGTAACTTCGCAGCCAGCATCGGTCATTTCGGCTGTCAGCATTGCACGTACCGCTGGAGAATCCTCGACAATCAGCACTTTCTTGCCACCAAGATCGATATCGCTCCGCGTAGAGGTCATATTCGTATCGCTAAAATGCGGACAGAGATCAACGAGGATCGTTTCATAGTCGAGCAATTGTACCATTCGTTCCTCTGTCGGCCGTACAATCCCCAGCACATACTTCTGGCCGATACCATTGAACACCTGTTGACCGTCGATTATATCTTCCCATTTGAAGTGATGAATCCAGTCGATTTTGTCGACCCAGAAGCCTGTCAGGATGCCGAAGAACTCGGTCACAATCACTTTACGACGGATATTCTCTGAGGCAGGCAGGGCCAGGTAGTAGGCAAGGTCAATTACCGGTATCAGTCGGTCCATATCGCGGAAGACACCGCTAACTGCAGGGTGTGAATTCGGAAACCCAGTGAGGTCCTTGAGGTCGGATACAATCTTATTCACCTTCAGGATATTGATCCCAAAGGACATGCCCGAGGCGCGATACTCGAGCACGCGAAGCTCGTTTGATCCTGATTTTAGGTACGACTCGGCATCAAGCTTGTCTGGTCGCTTCATAATTCTATTCCTCCGACTTTCGCAACATCAAGGTAAAGACCGCCCCTCCCGCTTCGTGGTCATCGGCAGCAATGGTACCGCCCATAGCAGCCGAGGCGAGCTTACAAAAGTATAGTCCCAGCCCGACTCCCCGGTGCTTTCCCTGCCCACGTAACCGTACCTGCCCGTATTTTTCGAATAGACTCTCAGGTTCGATTCCATCCAGACCCGGGCCGGAATCCTTGATATGGATGGACAAGTGAGTCTTGCCGCAGTCGGTGTACACCGAGACTTTGCCACCTGACGGCGTGTGCCTGACAGCGTTGTACAGCAGGTTGTCTAGAGCACGCTTCAATAGTTGGGGATCGGCAACAACCGATGTATTCCCTGAATTATTAGTATATGCTACTTCCACTCCCGCTTCGCTCGCCGACCCGGTCACAAGCAGTATTGCTTCCTTTACAATTGAATCGACGACGAAATTCGTAAGCGATACCGGCAAGGAGTCTTCCCCTGATTTTGCAACGGCCATTATATCGTAGAGTATCGACTCCGAACGCTCCAGAGCAATTCGCGAGGAGCGCACCAGTTGCCGGTGCTGCTCTCTTTCGGGGTCGAGGCGGTTTTCTTCTAGCAGTTTAAGGAGATACTTTATTGAGGCCAGTGGCGACTCGAGGTCATGGATAAACAGGGAGAACGTCTCCAGCATCCGATCATCCTGAGCGCCTGCTTCAACCGGTGAATCCAAAACTGCCGTTCTGCTATTATGGGTCTTTTTCATCTATTGCACTCCGGCAGATATCCATACTATTCAAAGGCTGCCTACTGATGGTTGTCGGCCATACAGCTTGAATCCTTACCGGCACGGATGATGGTCTCAACGGATATAGTGGGGGGACCTGAATTGGTGGCAGGCCAGACAAGGCGACTGGAGGTTTCCTGAGACTGCGCTTAAAGCCTGACCCTGCTTAACCGCAATGAGTTGAAGACCACAAACAACGATGACATAGCCATTGTCGACGCCGCTATCATCGGGGACAGAGTTATACCCATCACAGGATACAGTGCGCCAGCCGCTATCGGAACGGCCAGGATATTGTAGAAGAACGCCCAGAACAGATTCTGACGAATAGTCCTCATCGTCAGCTCGCTGACTGTGAGAGTCTTCGATACCAGCGACAAATCCGAACGAATCAGAATGACGTCGGCAGCTTCGATAGCAACATCCGTTCCGGACCCGATAGCGATCCCTACATCGGCTGCAGCCAGCGCGGGGGCGTCGTTGATGCCGTCTCCCACCATCACCGTGCCGGAGGAGATCTTAGTGTACGATTCAACAATGTCCTTCTTCTGATCCGGCCTGACTTCAGCTTGATAACTGTCGAGCCCGAGTCTCCCGGCCACGGATTGGGCGGTCCGGTTGTTGTCGCCCGAAAGCATAACAACTCGTGAGACCCTCTCCTTCAAGCGGGGGATGGTCTCAAAAGCTTCTTCGCGAATACGATCACCCAGCGAAAAAAGTCCTATCACCTGTCCATCCAGAGCGGCGAAAACGACCGTCCGACCTTTGGTCATTTCCTGATCCGAAAGCGACGCAGCAGCACTAATGTCTATGTCTTGCGACTGGAGAAAGGCACTGTTCCCTACTACCAGTGTCTTCCTCTCATAGCTTGCTGTCACACCAAAACCGGGTGTCGCCGTTACGTTTTCGACCGGCATCGACTCAATCTGATTAAGACTCATGTAACTGCTGATGGCCCCCGCCACAGGATGCTCCGAGCGGCTCTCGGCTGCTCCGACAATGCCGACAAGTTTTGACGGCGGCATGTCTCCCACAGATTCAACTGAAAGAACTTCCAGCTCGCCGTGTGTCAGGGTGCCGGTTTTATCGAACAATACTGTGTCTATCTTTGAGAGTTTTTGCAAAATATCCCCACCCCGAATGATAATTCCCTCCCGTGCTGCGCGACCGGTTCCGGCCATAATCGCAGTCGGCGTAGCCAGCCCCAGCGCACAGGGACAGGCAATGATCAGGACCGACACGACGCTGCGGATGAGCAGCGGTGAATCAGGGGCAAATATCAGCCAGCAGGCGAGCGTTGCCAGCGACGCTGCCAAAACAACCGGAACGAACACTGCGGCCACTCTATCTGCCAGGTTTTGCACATCGGCCTTGCGACTCTGTGCATCGGTAACCAATCGAATGATCGATGCCAGGACCGTCTTATCGCCAGTGGCAGTGACGCGCATTGTGAATGACACATTACCGTTGACCGAGCCGCCAATGACAGTGTCATCCACACGCTTTTCTACCGGCATTGATTCGCCCGTGAGCATCGATTCATCAATTACAGGCTCATTTTCAACTATCACACCGTCCGCCGCAATCCGTTCACCCGGCTTGACCAATAGCAACATGCTGGGACTGACCGAGGCCGTTTGGATTTCAATCTCTACGTTATTAATGATCGCTGTAGTAGTTGATGGCTGCAGTTTCATAAGAGACTGGATTGTCTGGCCGGCCTTTCCTCTTGTGCGCGACTCAAGATAGCGCCCCAACAAGATCAACGTCAAAATCATGCCAACCGAATCGAAGTACAGCACCGGCTCCGCAGCTGCGCCCGACAGAGTCAGCGCCGTTTGGTAGAGGCTCCAGACAAATGCCGTGACAGTGCCGATAGCAATTAATGAGTTCATGTTCGCGCGCAGGTGAACCAACTGCCTCATGCCGTCAGAAAGTATGGTCCTTCCGGCCAGAACCAAAACAAGCAGGCATATTACGGCCTGAACGGATGCATTGAATGGCAACGAAACCACGTTGGTGCCGAAAAGCATCGGCCACATTGCAACCACCATCAGTGGAAGAGTCAGCCCGATTGCTTTGGCGAGACTTCTTCGAGCGCTTTGTTCCTGTTGCCGGTTAGCGGTCAAGACATCCGGTCTGCCCGGAGATGCTGAAAAACCCAGTTGCTCTATAGCGGAGATAACTGACTGCTCGTCGATAGCGCTATCGGCAATTGACACGACAGCGGAAGAAGTCAGCAGGTTCACATGGCATTCGCTCACACCAGTCACGGCACTGACGCCCTTTTCAATACTACTTACACAACTGGCGCAGTGCATGCCGCCGATAGTAAGCGTCATCTGCGTGAGGTCGCTCATGCAACGAATATAAGCTCTGAACGGGCGCGATGTCCAGTCTGTCAGAGCAGTATTACTTAATTCCCAACAGCAATAACAGCTGCGGGCACCGACGAGTAAGCTCCTTGCGAATTGCCGTGCGTGCTCGATGCAGATACCAGCGAACAGTCGCTTCGGGCATCTGCATCATGCTGGCAACATCGTTAATTTTGCACCCCTCGACATCGCGCAACACAAATGCAGAACGCTGTTTTTCGGAGAGCGTCTTTGCCGCCTCGCTGATATACTCGCTTATCTGCGCGCTGCGATATGCCTGCTCGGGAGTCGGCGTGACCGCATCGACCGAATCATGATACTCCTCTAACGGTTCATGCCGGTGCCTGCGGTGTTTGCGCATGTAATCAATGGAGGCATTTACCACAATTCGATACAGCCAGGTGTAGAACTTCCGCTTTTCGTCATATCGCCAGATGTTGCTGGCCATCTTGACCAGTACAATCTGGGTTATATCCCCGGCTTCATCATAGTCGTTGACCAGCTTGTAGGCGATTGCCGCCACTTGCGAACGGTATCGGCGAGTAAGTTCAGCGAACGCCTGCTCGTTTCCACTCTTTATTTCCCGGACTAATTCTCGGACTTCTCGCTCGTCATCATCGGGTGCGACCGATCTGCCATAGATATTTATCTTTTCTTTGTCGCTTTCCATACCCGTAATATACATACTTTCTTGTATAGTATAAAAGAAGAAAAATGAGAAAATCGCGGCGCAGAAAAGACACTGGCGTATCCTTATGAAGTCCATCGCTTTACGGAAACACTGAAGTTGTGCCAAGCAGCAACTTGCGGGCCTATCGTGGGCAACACCTGTCGATTTTAGAAGATCCGGACCAGAAGCACTTTCGGTACTTCTACACCGGATGTAACAAGAAAACCGCCTCAAGGGGCGGCCTGATCAGCTACTGGCTTGTCGGACACTCACATCTTGTTCAGAATGTACTTCATCGGATTATAGAACTTGCCGTTTCGAATCACCTCATAGTGCAAATGCGGCCCGGTGGAATATCCGGTAGAGCCCATAAGTGCGATCACATCGCCACGCTTCACTCTTTGGCCTCTTTTGACTTGATAATCGGACAGGTGACCATAGCGGGTACGAAAACCGTAGCCGTGATCTATGACAATGGTCTTTCCCATCTGGCCATTCTTAGAGGCTCGGATTACTTTACCGTCTGCAGTAGCCACGACAAGCGTACCGGTGTGGTTGGCAAGGTCGATGCCTCGATGCATCTGCTTGAAACCGGTGAATGGGTCGTACTTCATACCGTATCCTCGTGATCGCCACCCTTTGGTCGGCCAGATTGAGGGTGTGTGGCTAAGGCGGTCCTTCACCGAGAGGAGTTCCTGCTCGACCTCGTCGTACTTCACCAATTCGTAGTTCGACAACCGCAAAAGCCGATCGACCTCAAGTTCGGTCATGATCGCCGATTGCATCGGTTCCGACAACACTGCCAACATTGGAGAGGTTGGTCCACCGATGCCAAGTTGTCGCTCCTCGGCGTTGATCTCCGGCAGATCAAAGAGCGAACGCATGGAAATCTCTTTGGTTACCAGGTCCTGGTACCGACTTTCCACTTCGGCCAAATTCCAGCGGAGTTTGTCGTATTTTTCAACCAACTGGCTGTTTTCGGCGCGAAGCTGCTCCAGCTCGGCCTGCGAAACCTTGTCGGAGAAAAAGCTGGCTGACAGGAAAAAACCGAGGCCCAGGCAGACAACTACTGCCAGAGCGCCCAGATAGACAGCCGCCACCGGGATTCGAAGCTGACGCAGTATCCCCATAGAATGAGGCACAAACATCAACGTAAGTTTATTCTTCCACATCGTCTACTGCATTCCCACGACAGCGAATCGGCGGCAAATCGTCACTCGATCGGCCCGCACGTCTCACAGTCAGCGCGGAAACTATGTCTCCCCGCTGAGACTGTCAAGCTAAAACGCCGAAGCTATTTTATCAGTACATATTCCTTCTTCAGCACCTTGTTGACAATCTTGGCCAGCTTCTCACACTCGATGTTCTGAAGACTGTATAGATGCCAATAGGTCTTCTTTGGTAATCCAAGGCTCCCGCTCTTGCGCTTTCTTTCGGCCATGATCTGACCCTCCGGTAATTACCGGTCGCCGGATTCTCGCAGGACAGACCTCACGAACCTTATCGGGCCGACGACCGGGAAGGTTTATTCCTTTTTCTGTGATAGCCTCATGCATACGCCCTGCCGACCCCGGCCGACTTTGAGATTTCGGCTACAAAATGTTATCTTAATACATACCAAAAGGTTTCGCATAGGTACTTCGAGCGACCGGGATGAACGGCGGTAATCGCTGTGGGCCGCTCCCCCTATCTCTTGGCGGCAAAGCCATAATTGCCGGCAGAGATTGACCGCGCACACATAAACCTGTACTTTTTCTGAACAACAACGAAACCAGACGACTGAAAGAGTATGATATGACAGAAAAGACAGTATTTGTCACGGGAGCATCGGCCGGCATCGGCGAAGCAGTGGCCAAAGCCTTTGCGGCTACAGGCGTGCGCCTGATTCTGGCCGCTCGGAGATATGAGCGACTCGAAAGCTTGAGAAGTGAACTCGGAGTACCTGTTCACACTATTGAACTGGACGTTCGGGACCGGCGGGCGGTCACCGAGAAGATAGAGGGGCTGCCGGACGAGTTCAAATCAATCGATATTCTGGTCAACAATGCCGGCCTCTCGCGCGGACTTGATAAACTTCACGAGGGCAATCCCGATGGCTGGGACGAGATGATCGACACCAATGTAAAGGGACTGCTCTATGTAAGCCGTGCGGTAATACCTGGGATGGTGCAACGAGGGCGCGGACATATCATCAACATCGGTTCCATTGCAGGCCACGAGGTTTACCCGAACGGCAACGTTTACTGCGCAAGTAAGCACGCTGTGACCGCAATCACCCGTGGGATGCGCCTCGACCTTGTTGATACACCGGTTCGTGTCACAACGATCGACCCGGGGCTGACCGAAACGGAGTTCTCGCAAGTACGTTTCTATGGCGACACCGAACGGGCCGAAACGGTCTATCAGGGCTACCAGCCACTCAGGGGAACGGATATCGCCGA